>JBCCES010000151.1:0-3839 GCA_039030115.1 Myxococcota bacterium | reverse complement strand
GTCGTGTTCATCAACATCAGCTCAACAACGGTGTTCGTGTGGCTTGGATGAACAACATTTACCCCAAGCAGCGTTGTTACGTGCGTTTGATTGTGAACGTGGGCAGTATTCACGAGCAAAAAGGGCAAGAGGGGTTGGCGCACTTTTTGGAACATTTGGCTTTCCGGGGAAGCAAAGCTTACAACGAAAAGCAGCTAACAGATTGGTTTGGCCAACAAGGCATGGAGTTTGGCCCCGATGTCAATGCCTACACCAGTTTTGATGAAACCGTGTACATGTTGGATGTGCCTAGCTGCAAAAAAGAGAAACTGCAAGAGGCTCTAGGAATGTTGCGAGAGTTCGCCAGCAATCTCACACTGAGTGCAGATGCGGTTCAAAAAGAGCAGGGGATTGTAGACAGCGAAGAGCGCATGAACGATCTGCCTGTTGCCCGAGCATCTAAAAAGTGGTTTAACCATGTGTTGCAAGGCACTGCCTATGCCCAGCGGCATCCCATTGGTAAACAGCAAGTGCGTCATGCTTTTACAGCGGAATCTGTGCGCGCTTTTTACCACAAGTGGTATGCGCCCAAAAACACCTCTCTTGCCATTGTGGGAGATTTGCAGGAGGAGGATCCTGTCTCCTTAGTTCAAAAAGCGTTTGGTGATTGGAAAGGGCACGAAACACAGGTCACGCAAAAACCCCCTGTGGGTGATGCACGTGCTGCCGTTGGTTTTCAGACGGTGTACGAAAAAGATCTTACCCACGTCTCTTTGCAAGTTTCTCAAATGGATGTTAGCCGTGCAAAACCTTTAACAGTGCGTCATTGGCTGCAAAACATTCCTTTAAATGCGGCTTTTGCCATGCTGAACCATCGCTTGCAGGTGTTGCAAGATGAGGGCAAAGCAGAATTTTTGGCTGCTGGTTTTGGCGCTGTGGATCATTTTAGGCTGCTGCAGGGCGTGCATTATGGTGTAAAAAGTCAGCCAGATAAATGGGGAAAAGCGTTGTGTCAGGTAGATGCTGTATTGGCATCAGCCTTGCAGAAAGGGTTTTTTGAACAAGAGCTGCAGGTGGTTGTTAAAGACATGCTCAACGGCTTACAGCAAGGAGTTACTGAGCGCGAAACCAGCCACAGCGCTGCTCATCTTGGAAGAGTGCACAAGGCGCTAACAGGTCGATTCCCCGCGGTGGATCCTCGCGATCGACAACGTCTCACGAAACCTGTACTCAGCAAATTAACCCCCAAGGCATGTCAAAAAGCGTTGCGAAAAGCGTGGAAACAGGGGCAACTGCTTGTGCAAGCCATGGGGGGTCAAGAGGTTGGTTCTCATTTTCAACAAGAGTTGCAGAAGGCTTTCGGTGGCTGTCGAAAACGTGACGTTGCTGCGTGGCACTTGCGCGAAGTGGGCTCTTTTGCTTATCACACCCCCCACTTGAAGCCTCAAAAAGTGCAAAGCATGGTGCGTGCGCAGCACCTCAAAGATGTAGATGTCCATCGCTTTACGTTTGCCAATGGTGTGGTGTTGCATGTGAAACAGACAGATTGGCAAAAGGATGAAGTGCTTCTTTTGCTGAGGCTGGGGTCACCGGGTCGGCTAGATATCGCGGACCCACAGCAGATTGCTCTCATGGATGTGTGGCAAGCAACATTTTTGGACTCGGGGTTAGGCCAACACAACAGTACGCAGCTCAGCAAGCTTCTTGCAGGCAAAACGATTGGTGGCTCTGCTTTTGTCGGCGAGCGCAGCTTAGGATTTAGAGGATCCACCAGGCCGAAGGATTTTCTCTTTACATTGGAATTGATGCGAGCCTACATGTTAGACCCGGCATTTCGTGAAGAGGGTTTGGTGGCCTTTCATCAGTGGTTAGATGCCCATGAAAAGCGAACGAAAAAAAGCGTTTATTGGCCATTGATCAAGCAACTGATTCCTGCTTTGCGTCAAAACGATAAGCGATTTTGCTCGGTTCCCATTGAAAAGCTCAAACAGGTTGAGCAAAAACAGGTGCGTCATTGGTTTTCTTCTTTGGGGCTACAACACGCTCCGTTGGACATTGTGGTTGTAGGAGACATGCCGGTGCAAACCGTTGTGCAGCAAATTGCCCAAACCTTTGGAAGCCTCCGGCCTCGTAAAGCGCGTTCTGGTTTGCCCCGTGTAGCGCCTATTGTTGTTGGCAGCGGTTTATCTTGCACCTGTTTACACGAAGAAGCTGTGGAATCCGACGTGTTGCTGCAGGTGGCCTATCCCATTCGTCACCACGCCTCTTTGCCGCAAGAAATTCAATGGGAACTGCTAGAACGTATTTTGCAAACCCAGTTATGGGAAGCAGTGCGCCTTAAAATGGGAGCTACTTACAACATCGCTGTGCATGCAGCTCCCCGTACAATGAATGGGCACGGCATTCTCACAATAGGAACCCAGGTGGCACCTGAAAAAGTTTCTCAGGTGCAGCGAGTGATTCAACAGGTGTTGCGACGGTTTGCTCAGCAAAAGCCAACAAACAAGCAGCTTCAACAAGCGCGCAAGCCTCTATTAGAGCAGCTGCAAGAGACAGACCGTACCAATTCTTATTGGTTGTATGCAGTGTATCGATCCCTCACGCAGTCCGATCGGCTGTTGCCAACACAACAATGGATGCAAGTTGCCAAATCGGTCACAACAGACCACATTTGGGAGCTAGCAAAGCAGGCTCTTCAACCGTCTGATGCATCGCTGTTTATGGTTTATCCCAACCGCGTGAAAGGGGGCCCTCACATGTCTGGTTGTGTGTGTAATTCTCACAAGCAGACTCCTGTTGTGCTCAAATAGGAATGCAAATTGCGATTTTTTTTCGCCGGTACTGGGAATTTATCAGGCCGCTGGTTTGTTATGTGAGGTAGGGGGTGTCATTCTTCCCCCAAAAGACCTTTGCTCGCAAAAAATGATAAGTTAATCGTGGAATTGGTATGAAGGTCAAAGAAACATGATTGGTTTTTTGCAGGGGCGATTGCAACAGGTGCAACCTCAACGCGTGGTGCTGTTAGCAGGAGATGTGGGCTATGAACTGCAACTGCCTTTATCAGACATGGCCCGTGTGGGTGAGGTAGGCAAGCAAGTACAGCTGCATATACACACCCACGTACGCGAGGATGCCATTGTTCTGTACGGGTTTTTGCAATACGAGAGCTTGCAAGCATTTCGGGTGCTCATTCAGGTCAACGGTGTGGGTCCTCGTGTGGCTTTGGCAGTGTTATCTGCGCTCACGGCAACCCAATTGCACGAAGCTGTGGTTTCCCAAGATGCCCACGCTTTGCTGCAGGTGCCAGGCATTGGTAAGAAAACCGCACAGCGCTTGGTGTTAGAACTGCGAGATCGTCTGGGAGTGGTGGGTATGTCTACAGATGTTTCTTTGCCGGTAACAGCTAGGGGCATTTTAGGGGATTTGCGATCGGCCATTGCCAATTTGGGTTATCGACCTCACCAGGTAGATGCTGCTGTAGCAGCTGTAAAAGACTTAGCTCAAGGGGGTCAGAGCTTAGATGTTTTGTTGCCGAAGGCGTTGCAGCACTTGGCGGGCAAACAGCCAGGTTGCTAGAGAGTCTGCTGCGTTGTGATAAGCTGTCCTGATTTCAAAAGGTAAAGGGGGATTGTAGAAATGAAACAACTGCCTATTGGCATGCAGTCATTTGAGCAACTTCGTTCGGATGGCTGTGTGTACGTAGACAAAACGCAGCATATCCATCGATTGGCAACACAGGGGCGTGTCTATTTTCTGGCTCGGCCCCGACGGTTTGGCAAGTCGTTGTTGTTGTCTACGTTGGCAGCTTTGTTTGAAGGCAAACGGGAGCTGTTTGAGGGCTTGTGGATCGAGCAAGAAGG
>JBCCES010000150.1:0-3899 GCA_039030115.1 Myxococcota bacterium | reverse complement strand
TGAATTATATAATGAATTATTCAAGGGGCAATCACCTAAAATATTGGTGATTTCTTGTTGCCGCGGGGAATTTCTCGAATTTTCAAACTGAAACTTAGGCTTGGTAGAAGTTCGCCCTTTTGAATTCTCGTGCTGTCAAGAGACAAATAGAGGTCACAACAATAGCCGACGTGAGGCACCAGGCACAGGTTGCTCCAATGACAAAAGGCTCTAAAAATGTCAGGTAAATCGAAAACAGCACACCGCCAAAAGAGGTTGCCCAGACAATCCAAGCCCCTCCGCGAGCAAAGAGACTGCGTCCCTCCCCCACTCTTGAACAAATCCATGCAAATAGAATCGAACCATACGCCAGCACGCCTAAGTAAGCTACAGGTATACCAAACAAGCGAGCATATTCACTTTGCTGCACAGCAGCACAATCGCCTACAGGACCACACACGACGCTCTTGTGAGAAGCTTCTATGTAGGCCAGGTACAAAGCAACAGATAGTCCTACTAGGCTTAGAAGTGCAATTGCCCAGCCTAGTTGAACAGGGACCGTTTGCGCCAGGTGCTGTCGAGACTTTGACACAGTGGCTTGCCACAAAGACAAGATGATATACAGCAGAGAAAACAGCATGGCTGCTAAAACAACGATAGACAGCCCGTTGCCGACAGGATCCAAAGACACCTTCTCCCAAACAGTCAATTGGTGAACGTTTCCAAGGCCGGGCAGCTGGTTTAGGTAAGCGATTTCCAAGCCTGGAAATTCAGGCCAGGCAAGTCCACCTGCTGCTGCATGCTGTTGTATGAGTTTGGGAAATTGATCGGGAATCTCCTGTGAACCGACCAAAATGGTTTTTCCTACGACCATTGTGGGAACACCTTGGCGTTCAGGTTTTAGATCAAAGTGTTTGATGAGAGACTGGTAAAGCGATTGCCCCTCGGGAGACCACACATTGACAGTTTTCACTTGCACGCTTCTGCCGTCTACTAAAGGAGGGAGAACTTGGGTGATAATATGATGACAGTGGCCACAACTGGGTGCGTAAAAAATCAGGGCGCGAACTGCCTGGACATGACCAGTAGCAAGTTTGGCATGTTGCGGATTTGTGGAATCCCCTTTCTGCTGCGAAGAAGTTGCACTACATCCGGCAAATAAAAGTGCCGCCCAGGCAACAAAAACGCCAACACATCGCCACATCTTCATCTGTTTAAGATTAAACACAACAGTGCCATAATTCAAGACAGGTTGTTTGAAAACGACTGCGTTTGCAGCAGGCCCAGAGTTGTGAATTTTTTATTGTAAGAGTTTGAAATGTGAATCAGATTGGTGTTTGAGATAAAAACTGTCATTCTATGTGAGAGGGGTAAAAAATGAACCTGTGGAACATGCTATGGCAAATGGGTCCTGTGGCGACCCTTGTGCTCTTGCTTTTAATGGGCCTATCCGTTGTGAGCTGGACAATTATTTTAGCCAAAATGCGTGTTTTGCGCCAAGCGGAGATTGCTTGTCAACGTTTTCGACAGCTGTTTTGGCAAACAGACAAACTGCAGCATCTTCAGCAACGGGCACAGCGAGAAGAAAGGACGTGTGGTGTTGCCCGGCTATGCCAAGTGGGGTGTCAGGAACTCAATCGATTGCAGAATCAAGATCTTGCCTCAACACACCTCTTCTTCCAAGGTACTGCGCGTTTGCATTCCACATTGCAACAAGCGCAGATGATAGAAATGAACCGCCTACAAAGCCATATACCAACACTTGCAACCATCGGTTCTACGGCACCCTTCATTGGCCTGTTTGGAACTGTCCTGGGAATGATTCATGCCTTTGGCCAAATTGGTTTGCAGGGACAAGCCCATTTAACAGCTGTTGCTCCCGGCATTGCTGAGGCGCTGATTGCAACTGCTGCAGGTCTATTTGCAGCCATCCCTGCCACAGCTGGCTACAACGCTTTACACAGCCGCCTTGTGCGCATCCAACATCACGTGCATGACTTGATGGAGGATTTTGTTGCCCTTGCCAAGCACCCTCAGGGTGCCAAATACCCTGATGGCACTCGACACCCTGCAGGTGTTCGGCACCCCGATGGTGAGCAATCCACGAGGTGACTATTTAAAGGAAAAGACCAGAAAATAGCAGAGGCAATTTTTCGCATTCTTTAGAAAGTAGCGGGATCAGCTCTGCAGCAATTTGCCGCGGTGTTTGATTCTTTCCTTCTGAGAGACGACACTGGCTAGCAGCAATTCTGTGCAATAGGTTACAAGTAGACCAGCGAATGGCTTTTCCTAGAGGGGCTTGTTCCATATCTTGCATACATCGACGACCAAACGCATCGACAATTCCATCTTCACATGTGAGGGCTTCCATGCTATCGAATGTGTTTTTGCAAGCAGTCACGAGCGCAATACGTTGAGAAAAAAGTGCCCCGCCAAAACCAGGTACTGTTGGCGTTAACACGCTTCTGTTTTGCTCAAAAAATCCAAATAGATCTCCTTGTGCAGAGTTGGGATCGAGCAGATCGGCATTGGGCAGCAAAAAGCAATGAGAGCCTTCCCTCTCGCGAACCAGTGCGTTGCCGTCAAGAAAAAGGCTGTGCTGCAAAGATGCGCCTGCCGGTAGGCATACCTGTACCTCAAAGTGCTCAGACAGGTCATGAGATACTTGAACAGCCATAGGATGTTCAAGAAATCCTTTATCGGGTGGTTCCAAAATGAAATGTCTGGCTTCTCCTTCTCCAAAGTCGACTTCAACCGTTTGCGGTAAAGGACAGGAACTCACTTCTAAGGCAGGCTTTACGCTTTCATGTAACAGCTCCCCAATGGGAGTGAAAATGAATTGAAAATCCAACACTTGCATGGCAAATTCTTTTTTGTCGCGAACCCCAGCTTGTTTGCCTTTTTCGGCGCCTTTAAACTGGACCCCAACCACAGGTTGGCTTTGAAAGTGATTGCAGTGTGGCAAAACCGTGTCTCGAATATCCGTAAGAGCTACCCGTGGAATCTGTTCTTTCTGAGTACGGGAGCATCCCCACAAACAGATCGTAATCGTACAGGTTATTAGACACGCAAAAGAGGTTCTGTATGTGACCATTGTTTCCATAATCCCCTGCTCTCAAAACAACGACGACAAGAGATCTATTCCCCCATTGACACATCCGAGCGACAAACCGCTTTGCCCCGCAGAGAACTCTTGTTGACAAGCAAGGAATTTTTTTATTTATAAAAAGAGAACAAGAGTGACTCATTTCACGGTGTGTGCATAGATGTCTATAAGCTCTCATCTGTTTTTGCAAGGCAAACGCGTTGTGCTGACGCGACCACAACATCAAACCCGTGCTTGGGAGGTGGCTTTGACACGTTTAGGTGCACATGTTGTGTTGTATCCCGTATTGGCCATTCAATCTCCGCAGCAGCAAGCTCCCTTCAAACAGGCCATCAAACAGACGCTTGAAGGGCGGTTTTCTTGGCTTGTGTGCAGCAGTGCTAATACTGTGCATGTCATCAAGAAGCAGCTCGATGCGCTGGGGGAGAATGTACAGCTGCCTACAGATGTAAAGCTAGCAGCTGTAGGCAATATCACCGCAAAAGCCATTGAACAGCAATTGGGAAAAACAGCACATTTTGTGGCTCCTCAGCCTAACGGGCAATGCTTAGGGCAAACCCTCCCTCTTCAAGATGAAGACGCCGTTTTGTTGCCGCAAGCGCAAAACGCACAACCCAATTTACAACAAGCACTGCAACAACGCTCGCGAAGCGTGTGTGTTGTAACGGCGTATCGCAGTGTGCCTCATTGCCCACCGCAAAATCCCATGGAGGTTTTTTGCCCTTTGCAAGGCCCTTGTGTTGTCTGTTTTACCAGCGGGTCTAGTGTGACAGCCTGCTTGGCAGCATTGCAAAAGCATCGCGCGCTGGCATTA
>JBCCES010000149.1:0-4005 GCA_039030115.1 Myxococcota bacterium | reverse complement strand
CGAGGTATCGATGATTTTGCCAAGGCGATGGTACAGAAATGCTGCCTCGTTGACAAGACACCGCTCATTGAACAGCTGATACATGGAGGTGATGAGGTCACCCTTATTACTCGTCCTAGACGCTTTGGAAAAACAATCAACCAAAGTATGCTGCGGTATTTCTTTGAGAAGCCGGAGGAAGAAGAGAGTGACACGAAACAGCTCTTTGAAAACACCCTTATTTCTCAAAATAACACAATCATGCAACATCATGAGAACTATCCGGTCATCTCCCTCACCTTTAAAAGCGCAAAACTTACCACATGGGAGGAAGCGTACAGCGAGTTGTGCTTATTGATTCGACGAGAGATTGAACGGCATGCCGAATCGGAAGAGTTTACTGTTGCGGGCTTTGTAGAAGATGAACAAGAGTCTTGGCACCGTCTTCTTAACCGCACGAAGGCCACTCAAGAGGACTGGGCCCACTCATTGCAACTGTTATGCAAGTTGTTGACGCTGCACCATAACAAAGACAATCGCAATTCACTCACTTGGACATACCCCATCGTCCTTATCGACGAATACGATGCCCCGATTCATGCGGCTTACACCCATTCTGCTGAGCGAGGGGAGTCTTTCAAAGATGAAAATTCCTATTATCGCCGCATGACCAGTTTCATGCGGTCGTTGTTAGGGAATGCTCTGAAGGGTAATCGGTTTCTTTATAAAGCGGTCCTTACGGGTATCCTTCGTGTAGCGAAAGAAGACATCTTTTCTGGGCTTAACAACCCAGGAGTTTACGGAGTTCTAGATGACCGTTTTGCCTCATTTTTCGGATTCACTGAACCTGAGACACGCGCACTTTTAACGCAACGGGGGTTATCCGATCGCTTTGACGACGTACGGGCTTGGTACGACGGTTATTGCATTGGCGAAGACAATCCTGTTGCTGTTTATAACCCTTGGTCGTTGATCAGCTACCTGTCTAATCCCACGAAAACCCCTAAACCTCATTGGGTCAACACCAGCGACAATGCCGTTGTTCACACGCTGCTACACCGGGCTGATGCAGACACAAAGAGTGAACTCTTACAGCTGTTGTCGGGTACCTCCAAACACGTCGTGCGCCCTATCTTAGACGACGCACCGCTGCGCACGCTGACAGGGTCGGCACATGAACTGTGGAGTCTGTTGCTGGCCTCCGGATATGCCACTTGTGACAAGATTTTGCGCCCTAAAGACGGTGGAGCTCCTCAAGCTTACTTGCGCTTGCCCAATACAGAAGTCAAAAGCTTGTACAAAGGCTTAGTTTCAGGCTGGTTTGCACAAGGGCCGCGTAAGCAGCAAACATCGGAAATGGTCAAGGCACTGCTAGTTGGGAATGGTGCGGTGTTCACACATCGTCTGCAGGCGTTTGTACGCACGAGCATGAGCTACTTCGACGTGAGTGGTGATGATCCGGAACGTGTGTATCAAGCGTTTATATTGGGTTTGCTGGTGCATCTAGAGCGGGATTATCGCCTACGTTCCGAGCGTGAAGCGGGAGATGGTCGTGCAGATATATTGTTGATTCCCAAGCAACCGAATCAGCCAGGCATGATCCTGGAGTTTAAGTTAGCTGCAAGTGTTTGGGGGGAGAAGGACCAAACGGTTGTGGAGCAGGGCTTACAAGAGACGGCGGAAGCAGCGCTGCAACAAATCAAAGACAAAAACTACGTTTCTGAGTTTGCCGACCAGAATTGCCGCTTTGTGCTGGCCGTAGGAATATCCTTTGTGGGTAAGCAGTTGGCTACAGCCTATGAGCGCTTAGCATGAGTGCGATGTGATTCACTTCCCGCTCCTCATAATCAGATGAGAGAAGATCGCGGGGGGTATGGAAAGTGTCAATCAGCAGTCTGGCCCTGCTTTTTTAACAACGACATAACGAGGTAATCCAGCCGGTGGAACACCCGCTGTATACAACGTGTATGTGCCTCCTGTTTGTTGCACAAGGCGACTTAAAGCCTCTCGGTACACATCACCTCGCGAATAGACAATCACCGTGACATCTAGGTTCGCCTGCACAAGAAAGTTTTGCATAGCGGCAATGGCATCCACAATCCACGCAGGCTCATTACCAAACACACCACCGCCCACCAGTGTGAGAAACACCCGCTTTGCACCTAAAACAGCTGCCGCGCGCAATGTGCCTTCGTAGTTGGCACGCAAAATGGCTTTGGCCCAGGCTTGAGCTATGGCACTATCCTCTTTGCCAACGTTGGTGCCTTGACCCAAATCGGCAGCTGCCGTAAACACCTGGTGAACAATCACCCTGTTGTCTTTATCCCAACTCAACACCTCGTGGCTACCACCAGGTAAGCTGTGACCATAGGTGACCTGAACATCGCGGTGCACTCCCACACCCATACGTGCAATGTGCTCATCGCTAGGGTACACACCTGCAATGGGCAAATAGACATACCCTGCTGGACTCATTGCAAGTTGTGTGTCAGAAGGCATGCTGCGGTCGGCCGTCAGGGCTTGCAAAAAGTTGACCTGCTGTGAACCACTCGGTTTTTGCTGCCAAGCATCGACGGGTGTTGCAGCGTTGTAAAAGGGGTAGTATCGACGCACCAATAAGCCAGATGCCGCCGAAATCGAAGCAGCTGGACCTTGGGTCTTATCAAAGGCATAGCTTTCTAAGGGTTGCGTGCTGATATTTTGGGTATGACTAACGGTTTCCAAAGCGTTGGAGTTAGAAGCCACCTGAAACACAGCCCCCGGATGATCGGCCTGCAGTGCTGCGACATCTAAGCAAACATGAAACCAGCTATCGTCGCGGGTGTGCTGCCCCTCTCGCACATGTAGCTTACCCCCTCCTTCGTGAATGGAACCACTCCGGTTGCGCAGCGCCCCAATAGACAACACTTCAAAGTAGCCCCCTTGCAGCCCAGCGCCGTCTTTTCCGGTAATAAAATAGACATCTTGACCGTTGTAGGTTCCTTTGCGAATGGCGTTTTCTCTTCTGGCCTGTGTAAAATCAACACTTTGAAAACCCATCAAATCTTCAACAAATTGACTTCTCGGTGAAGTACCCACAACCACTGCTTTGGCAGCAGGCTCAGATACCTGGCTTGGCTTGGTTTTGCAGCCACACCACGCAAAACACAAATAGACCGCTGCAAATACGCTCACAACAACCTTTTTATGCAGTGTCAATTTTTTCTTCATAACTTTGACCAAGGTTACCATGGCGAAGACAACCTGTTCACCTTTTTTCATTGACAAAATCGTGCAAAACCATCAGGCTGAACAAGCTAACTGACAAAAGCCAACATGGCCCACAAGCAAAAACGCAGGGCATAGTATGGTGATGCCAACGAATCACATTCCACGCTTGCTGTTTTTTGCCGGCAGCGCTCGAACAGGTTCTTTCAATAAAAAACTGGCTCGACTCGCTTGCGAGCTTGCTGCACAACACAATGTGCAAGCAACATTTGTTGACCTCAACGACTACAACATTCCCCTGTACAACGCCGATGAAGAGGCGCAACATGGTCTGCCGCAAGAGGTACAACGGCTGAAGGATCTGTTTCAAAGTCACGATGGGTTTTTTGTGGCCTGCCCAGAGTACAACGGCATGCCTCCTCCTTTGTTGATCAACACACTGGATTGGCTCTCGCGGCGAAGCAACGAGCACGAAAAACCCTTGGCAGCGTTTGCCGGCAAAGTTGCCGCTTTGGCCGCTGCATCGCCAGGCAATTTGGGAGGGTTGCGTAGTTTGCCCCACCTGCGCAGCCTGCTTGGTAACTTGGGTGTGACTGTTGTGCCCAAACAGGTGGCCATTGGGTCGGCTATGGGTGCATTCGACACAAATGGCCAACTGGCAAACACCACCCAACAGGCTCAGCTCGCTACCTTGTTAGATACTTTTATTGCCTTGGTACAAGCTGTAAAAGGCAGCTAATTGCGCCTCATTTTCCGCCTACACAGAACCATCCGACACCCATGTGCCAACAGGCTCGCCTAAAACGGCTTTCAGCAAAT
>JBCCES010000148.1:0-4046 GCA_039030115.1 Myxococcota bacterium | reverse complement strand
GCAAGACCCACGACAAGGGTGAGAAGTAAATAAAAAGCGACAATCGCAAAATCAAGTGTTAAGTATTGTTGCATACATCTCCTTTCTATAAAACAGCTGCCCAACAGCTGGTTGGTGTTTCATGATATGTTTGGCCAAAGTGGCAAAACATAACGATCATTGTACGGCATAAACCAAAAATGTATAGATCCGTTGATCTCCTATTGAATCAACAGTTGTTGCAAAAGTAACTACGCACACAAAACAGGGGCTTGTGCTTTTAAAATAACTCTAAAAAGAAAGTTTCGGTTCTTTTGGATCGGCTAGTATCGTCCTAAGTCGACTTCTTTTTTTTAGCCACCACGCGTTTAAGTTCCTCTTTAAATGCTTGTGCTTCTTTTGTCATCCCTAAAGCTTGAAGCGAATGAGTAGCATTTTTGAGAACCTGCGGAGTCTCCTGTTTTCGACGGGTTTCAGGCACTTCCGTCAGAAATTCATGGTAGGCCCGAACGGCATTTTTGTAGTGCGTGGCCCGATGATCCCGTGGACTACTTTGCGCCCACTGAAAACAGACTTCCGCTTTGCCAAACAGAGCCTTGACAAACACGGCGTCTTCCTTTGAAGAGCGCTGCAAAAGTGCGTCGTATGCATGGTAGGCCTGTTCATAATTTTTAGTCTGTAACAATTTTTGTGCCTTCTGCAGGTGCTGTGTTTTATCCAGGCTGGCAAATGCATCTGTTCGGGCATTGTTTGGATTCTGCAATCCTTGTTGCTTGAGTTGAGTGAAATCATGGCTTAATTGTTCAATCTGACCTGCCAGACTTTGCAATTGTGCAACTATCCGATCTTGCTGCACAATGTTATTTGCAGACCCTGTGGCAGCTGTTTGGTATTGTTGTTCAAGGGAGTGTTGCTGGCGCTGCAAGGCGGCTACTTCACGACGCAATTGTTGAATTTGCTCTTGCATATGTTCGCCCTGAGAACGGGTCATGACGCAACTCGACGCACACAAAACAAATAGGAGCATCCTCACTGAGATGTGTGGAAATTTTGGCCTCATATCAGGCCCACTGTAGCATGTTGTGCCAAGTGATCCAGATCACAAGTTATGTTGCCGCAACAAAGTTTCGAATATTCTCACAAATTTGAGGCCACCCTCGGTGAGAAGGAAAGATGCACATGTGGGGAAGCAATCCCCCTGGGGGGAGTTTGACAAGATTCCAGTGTACTTTCTCAGACAGCTCTTGCAGCTTTCCAAAACCAATTAACGGATCTGTTGGATCTGCCAACACTAAAGTCGGCACAGGGCAACACACATTTCGCAACGTTTGAGCCTCTTGAACATAGCTTTGCAAAGCCTCTAAACCGTTTTGATATAAATCTTTATGCACGGCATCGCTTCGACCAAACAGAATCCCCAATAAAGGCAGATGACCCTGCAATGTTTTCGCAACCGCTTTACCCACGGGAATCATCGGTTTTTGCCAAATGGTTCGCAAACCATGTGCAGGTGCCAAGTAAATACAACCTCTTAAAAGAGAAGGCAATTGATTTTGCTGCTGTAAGTCGATCAACCCCCGCGCAGCAATCAAACACCCCATGGAATGACCAACAACATACAGCGATTTGTTTTGTAATCGGGCCAGTCGGGCAGCAAAACAAAAACCACGCAAAAAGTCGTTTCTCCAATTTTCTTGGGACATATTTTGTGCTTTATCTCCTCGATGACCCGCAAAACCCACAAGTAAACTAGAAATAGACAATGTACCAAGTAAATCAATCACACAACCCATTTTTTCAGGCTTCATGTTAAAGCCATGCAATATGAGTGCCAATGCATCGCTTGAACGTTGACTGGTAGGATAAAAACGCAACATGTTTCCAAACAGATGTTTGGAGTGCTTCTCCCCAAAATCGTCTGCGTTATGACCTGGTGGATGGCTGTTGTTCATGAAGACCCTGACTTGAAATGCCTTTACGCAGCTTTAACTGCATTAAGCGAGCACGAAATTGCTCCATCAACTGGGCAATTCCAGCACGATCCGGTTGCAACCCCCGGGTTTCAATGGGATCGCCCACATACGTTGTAACAGTTTGATCATAACAAACAGCTCTTCCTCCAGGAGGCAAAATACGCTGTGTTCCATCAATCCAAATAGGAACAATAGGAACTCCCAATTGAATAGCCAAATGAAATCCACCTCGTCGCATCCGAGCCAATTGATTCGTGCGACTTCGAGATCCTTCTGGAGCAATCCAAATAGGTATGCCTTGAGTCACACTCTGCTGAGCCTGCTGCAATTGTTTAAAACCTTGAACAGGATTTTGGCGATCGATGGCCACAAAACCCAAATGCGACAAAACAGGACCAAACAAGGGGAACTGCATGAGTTCTTGCTTGAGTACCATGCGTACGGGATCTTGAATCGTCGCAAATACCACAGGAATATCCATATGCGAAAGATGATTAGACATATACACACACATTTTCCCTATAGGAAAGCGGCTCGCCCGTTTGACATGCAAACGGGTTCGACTCATACGCAAAAGCCCTTTCCAAAACCAAACGATGTGTTCGTTTTCTACCTTTGCATTGGTCTTGCCAACCAGCATGCGCAGCCACAAACTCACAACCACTGTTGCAATATGAACGAACATTTTAAAAGTCAGCCATATGCTGGGCTTGTTGCTGCGCATCATCGATATCTAAGAATCAAACCCCAGCTCTTTTTTGCGTTGATATGCCGTGGCTAGGGGGTCGGTTTTTTCCGTGATATTAGGCAATCCATTGACTTTCTGGGCATTTATTTGCACCCACTCTTGTTTACCTGCTGGCAAATTGGATTCGTCGTAAATGGCCTTTACCGGACATTCCGGTTCACACGCGCCACAATCAATACACTCTTCTGGGTGTATGTACAGACGTTTTTCATCACCATAAAAACAGTTCACGGGACACACGGTTACACAGTCTGTAAAACGACATCCGTCGCAGTTATCTGTAATGACAAACGCCATCGCTTTTTCTCCATTGTTTTTTGTCTGTCCCTATGTGTAACACATGGGTTAGGGTGGTCTCTATGATCCTTGTTATTGGGGGGCCAACGGCGTCTGGTAAAAGCGCCCGCGCCTTAGCCTTAGCCAAGCAACTTAACGGGGAAATTGTTTGTGCCGACAGCCGCCAAGTGTACCAAGGCATGACTTTGGGCACAGCAAGCCCTACGGTGCAAGAGCAACAAGGCATCCCGCACCACGGTTATGGTACCCGCAACCCTTGTGAGGGTTACCATGTGGCCCAATTTGTACAAGACACAGACGGATTTGTGCAAGCCATTTTGAGGCGCAAACGTGTTGCTATTTTAGTGGGGGGGACAGGTCTGTATTTGCGCAGCTGGCGCTTTGGCATCGACCCAGCCCCACCAGCAGATCCTGTGTTACGGCAACAATTGTATCAAGAACTACAGCAAAAAGGGGCTTCTCACTTACACGAACGTTTGCGCCAAATTGATCCCGACACAGCAAACCGCATCCAACCCCAAGATCATGTCAGATTGGTGCGCGCACTGGAAATTCACCTAAAAACAGGGGAAACTCCCAGTCAAACAAGACCCCACTGGCAACACCACCCTCCCCGAATGCAAGCAACATGGTTACTGGTATGGCCAGACCAAACATGTTTGATAAAAAATATTACACAACGAGCCAACATTCTATTTCAGACAGAATTTATCGAGGAAGCTTGCCGCTTACGTCAACGTATCGGGAACAAACATCCCCTATTGCAAACCATGGGCTATCAAGAGGCCTTGCTGTACAGCGATGGTCTTCTTTCGCATCAACAAGCTGTAGAACGCACGATTGTTCGCCATCGTCAATATGCCAAACGCCAAAAAACATGGTTTCGACGGGAAGATTGGTGGATGCGTATATAAGCCTCACACAACGTGCAAGCCATCTTTTTGTAGAACCATCTGTTGGCTGGCCTGTCGAGACACCCATGTGTTATGTGTCACGACGATCACTGTGGTTTTCTGCTGTTTTTGTACCTGTTGCAACAACTCTACAAT
>JBCCES010000147.1:0-4052 GCA_039030115.1 Myxococcota bacterium | reverse complement strand
GCGATATGATATTATATAAATAAAAGAGCTTATCATGATGCAGAGATATAACAAAATAGGAAGCAAAGTAAGCTCTCTTGAAACCCTATTCGAAGAAGCGACTCAAAAACCTACACAACCCGCTGCTCAACCGACAGGTCAACAGCGATTACACACATTGAAGGGCGTCATCCATTGCGGAGACTGTATTGACATCATGTCTAACTTGCCCGAAAAATCCATTCGAGTCATTGTCACCTCACCGCCATACAATCTGAAAAATAGCACCGGCAACGGCATGAAAGATGGGCGTGGAGGAAAATGGCCTAACGCTGCCTTACTCAATGGCTATGATACACATGAAGATGCAATGCCTCACGACAAATATGTGCAATGGCAACGGCATTGTCTATCTGCAATGATGCGTGTTTTGAGGGAAGACGGCGCCATTTTCTACAACCACAAATGGCGTGTTCAAAAGGGTTTGTTGCAAGATCGCCACGACATTGTAAACGGATTTCCTGTGAGGCAGGTTATTATCTGGCAACGCAACGGTGGCATCAACTTCAACAACAGCTACTTCTTGCCAACCTACGAAGTGATTTATCTCATTGCCAAGCCAAAGTTCAAACTTGCTCCAGGAGCCAATGCAATGGGAGATGTTTGGTCAATCCCGCAAGAAAAAAACAACCCACATCCAGCCCCTTTCCCTCTGGAATTGGCAAAACGTTGCATTGAATCCGTAGGTAACGGACCCGTTTTAGATCCCTTTCTTGGTAGTGGAACAACTGCGGCGGCTGCACAGCTACTAGATGTAAAATGGATTGGTATTGACAAGTCTTCTACGTACTGCGACCTTGCTCGTCAAAGGCTCAAGCAAGTTTCCAAAGCGTCGTGAAACAAATTTCTGACACAAAATTATTTACCCAAGTACGCAACATCAGTAAAACAGGAACATATGTTATTCCCAATGAATCAGGTTACAAAGGCACAGGTGGACCAGGTTTGCTACTAGAAAACCTGCTGGGTTTTGAGCCAAACATCACCTCATTTATTGATGCAATCCAAAAAGGCGTGATTGCCATCGACTTTGACGCCCGAACGACACAGGGGAACGGATTACGTGATCACGGCACAAAGTTTCGTATTCACATCAAAAACCTTGGCCGCCTGTATCAGAAAAGCCAAAAATTCAGCTGATTGATCCTCAACAAGCCCAGCTCATAGCACCGGACCCATGTACATGAGCCCGCACTTGACAAGTTCACTAAAAAACGCTTTGGCGATTGCGCAATCCGCGTGCGATGAGAGCGCGAATACTTTGTTTTACCCTTGCCACACCTCGTTCAACAGTTTTTTCAGAGGGCGAAAGCGTTTTACGACCAAAATCTAATGGTTTTCCGATGTACAAGGTATAGCGAACAGGCAAAGGAACCGGCACAAACAGTTGAGGCAATACAAGAGGCCAGCAGGGTAAACGAAATAACTTGGCCAGAGGTTTGATGTTAGCAACAGCAATAGCTTGCTCTTCTGCACCAATCAGAGCCATGGGCAAAACCGGACAACCCGTTTGCATGGCTAATCGCACAAAACCACGGCCAAAGTTCTGTAACTGATAACGTTGCGAAAACGGTTTACAAATTCCCGCAACTCCTTCAGGAAATACCAAAACCGATGCACCAGAGCGCAACAACTGATCGCATACTTGACGAGTGCCTACCATGTGACCGATGCGGGTGAAAAGAGTGGAAATAAAAGGCAGCCGCGAGACACGGCGATCCACCATGCCGTGCAACAGTACCGGCTGAGGAGCATCAAGAAAAAAGCCGGTGGTAATCATCATGGCATCAAAGGGCAGTTGACCTGAGTGATTGCTGGCAACAATCATGGGGCCTGACGGCAGATGCTGCCAACCGTGCACCTGAACACGAAAGTACTTGCGATACAACAGCCATGCCATGTGCAAGCTGACTTCAAAAGCCTGTGGATCGGACCCAAAAGCATCTGTGCCCAGGCAATTGATATCTCCTTCACAACACTCAGCAACCCTTCGCTTGATTTCACTGTTTCTATGGGGAGCAAGATATTCGCACAAACGTCCCCATATCGTCTTTATTGCGAACATCCTTTTACTAGAATAGCAGGGCTTGCTACAGAAGGGGAAGGCGGATAATGAACTCCGTAAATTGATCTTCTTCACACCGCACGGAGATTCTCCCTTGAAAATCTCGAACAATGGTCTGATAACAAAAAAAGAGTCCTAGCCCAGTGCCCCCTTGGCGTTTGCTGTAAAACTTGCGAAATACACGACCGGCCTCTGCAAGCGACATGCCCTTTGCCGTGTCACGAAACCGCAATACATGAAATCCTTCCTCTTTTGCCAGCTCAATAAAAATCTCCCCCTTACGCAGCTCCCGAATAAAATAAAAGGCATTTTTGAGCAAGTTGAGTAGAACCATCACCATCGCTTGACGATCTACATACACCTGACAATCTTCACCTCGCACATGCACCCATCGACGTTCCTCTCTGCTGTTAAAAGGAAACTGTTGGAGAGCCTCCTGTATACACTGACGCATGGAACAGCGCTCTAGGTTGATGACGGTCATCTGCCCCCGAGCGTTGTTGAGGGCCATGCACAACATCCCATCGATGCGGCTCAAAGAGGTGATGACGTCTTTGGGTGCCTCGACAAGCTCTTTGAGAGTGAAATCATCTAGAATTTCTGTTTTCTCCAAAGACAAGCCTGCCTTGACAGCCTTGTCATAAACTTTGAGCAAAGTATTGAGGTGGTTTTGCACAAAAACTGTGTCACCATTTGCCGCTCCCAAAGGAGTTCCTGCCTCATGTATCGTCGTTTTGTGCGTTAGGTGCATGCTTTCTATTTGCTGCTCGTGTTGATGCACGTATAGATGCATCATGACCGTACCCCATGCAGGCAGAGCCAACAGCAGCAACCAAAATCCCCACGATAACTCCTGCCAGCACACAAGCAGGGGCAAATCGCCATACACCAGCACTTGCAAAATAGGCGCCAGCAAAGCACTACCTGCCCACCACAACACCGCCGTGCGCCAGGGCAACAGCAGCAAACACAAGCACACCCCAGCCACTATGTTGATTTGCCACAAGGAAGCCCCCTGCGTACTGACCAACAAAAAGGCAGGCACAAAGCCTAAACAAAACGTGACAGCCAACCGCCAATGCCACAAAGCAACATGCTGCATCCACCATAACGGCATGCGCTCTTGCAGCAGCAAGCCATAACACAACAAGCAAGCCGTAACGCGCAAGAGCAGGTCCTCATAGCCGTTCACACTCACAGGCCATCCGGGCAGCAAGCTGGGCAATTGATAGTTGATGAGCACAAAACACAACAACACGGTTCGCTTCACGGCTTCTTCTGTTTCGGTAATCTGCCCCAATGTGGCAATGGGTGGTGCTTCGACTTCATCCCCTGGTTTGAGCTGCTTGCCCTGACGTACGGCGTGGGGGTCAAATTGGCGGGCAACAAAAAACGTAATGAAGCTGACAAGCAAACCGGGTAGATATCCGTCAACGTCTCCTGTTGGCAAAAATCCCAGTTCCCATGATCCGGTAAACAGAAGGCTTACCGCAGCAGTGATAAAAAACGTGCGAGCAGAAGCACAGTAACCAAAAATTGCAACGCTTAATGGAACTGCCACAACAGGTTCCCAGAACTCGTTGAAAACTACGAGCATATCCAACAAATCATCAAAACATATAGCAAAACCGGATGAAAGAATTCCAATAAAAACACAAAAAATCCTACAAAAAAATAATTCATTTCTTTCCGAAATGTTTTGAAAGAAAGGTTTAAGTACATCGTGAGACAAAGAAGAAGAAGCAATGTGAAGCAAGGAATCTGCTGTGGACATAACAATAGCCAACAGACCTGCCACCAAAAGCCCTCTAGCTCCTGAAGGAGCAATGGTTTGAATGAGCTGAGGCAAAACGGAGCTTCCATCTGTTTGCATCTGCAAAGCAAGGGCAATCAACCCTATGAGACCCATCAAAAAATAAAAGACAACAGAAGCAACTGCATTAATGCT
>JBCCES010000146.1:0-4055 GCA_039030115.1 Myxococcota bacterium | reverse complement strand
CCGAGACAATGGCGTGGGACGAACTGCACACGCTGTCGGTGAACGATCCGGGTCGGGTGGCAAGGATGACTGCGGTTGGGTTTGGTGCTGCGACCCATTCGATGACATTTGGCACACGCTTTATCGAACTCGATTTTGTCGCAACCAGCAGCGGCGTGCAAATCTCTACGCCCGCAAACCCGAATACGATGCCCCCTGGCTATTACATGATCTTTGCGTTGGATGACGACGGCGTTCCATCTGTTGCAACGCTCCATACACCTTCTGCTGATTACCCTGCTTGACCTCTACAATTTTTACCTCTTTCACAACACGAACGTGTGGCGAAGCGGTCTGGTTGACATCGCGTGTGTCGCCTTGAATAGCAGAATCGGAACCACTCTTCTGCTTTTGCCCTAAAGGCACAGCAAGAAGTTCAAGAGGCTTACCTACCATTGTCCCTGTTTCAACCGCATCAGAATGAGTATCTGCAAAAGAGGTCTGTACCAGATGCTCATCACTGTTGTACGCATTCTCTGGCACAGACTCGCTGCCACAACCCATCTGCAGTGATAACACAGCGGCAACAACACCCATTCCCAACTGACACGAACCAACCAACGATACCAACCAACATTTACTTGCATGTTTCATGACTATCCACTCCTCATTTTTCTTTGGGGCTCACTGCCCCGATTTAACATTGACCGCACACTCAAAAGCGATCCTGAAAATTGTTATATTTTGGCTTAACCAACTTGTCAACACCTTCAGATCATAAAATTAACTCAGATTAGTTTTCATGCGGGTTCTATAATGTTTTAACATGAAAACCGAACGCCCGACGCATTGCTGTAAGAGGCGTGGCTGTATGTGTCCACAGGGCAAAACTGGCGGCAGCTTGATGCAGCAACATGCCGTTGCCGTTGAGAACTCGCGCACCGCGCTTGGCTGCTTGACGCAGCAGCAAGGTGGGTTGATGGCCATAAATGACATCGCACACCACTTGAGAAGATAAAAAACGGTGCTGCAGAGGCAGGGGGGATTGATGAGCGTGTTGAGCTGCCCCTAAACAGGTGCAATTCACCACAAGATCGACTTCATACACACGTTGCCAACCAACACAATCCGCTGGCCATACCTGGATATGAGCTTGTGGAAACGCCTTTTGCAAACACAATTGCAAACGGCGAGCTCTTTGTGCACAGCGGTTGATCACATCTAAGCATTGGCAGCCGCTGCTCAACAACGCAAAGGCCACAGCGCGAGCAGCCCCTCCTGCACCCAGCAACATCACATGGGCAGGCACTTCAATATTTGCTTCTTGCAAACTGTTGGCAAACCCCTCTACATCGGTGTTGTGACCCATTAACGACCCGTCGCGGTGCATGCAAATGGTGTTGACCGCTTGCAACTGCTTTGCCAAGGGACTTAAACCTTGCAGGTAAGGCAACACGGCTGTTTTGTAAGGCACGGTAACGTTCACACCGCAATAGCCTTGTTGTTGTAGGGAATTTAACAGGCGAGGCAACTGCTCACGTTTTGTTTCAGGCCACTGCAACAGATCGTAATGCCCTTGCAAACCCAGCTGCTTTAAGGCAGCGCTGTGCAAAGCAGGACTCAGACTGTTTGCAATGTTGTCCCCCAACAAACCAAGCTTATAAAATGTTTGTTGATTGCTCATACCTTATGAACTTGCTGCAACAGATCCCTATGCCAATCTTATATTACATATTTCGGAAGGTTCGGGGTTTTTTGTGGAATTGGTATGATCAATGGAGGCATTTAATTGATGCAGACAGGCTGTGAAGCCTGGAAAACTATCTGCAATACAAGAACTGCCCTGCACATGAGTTACTCCATGAGCACATAAACCAGCCACCACCAATGCCATGGCCAAACGGTGATCACCCAAACACTGCACTGTTGCTCCCTTTAAGGCAGTCGGACCATACACAACAAAACCATCAGGAAGCTCTTTGATGTGTGCACCCATCTTTTGCAATTGCTGTGTAATGCCCGCAATGCGATCGGTCTCTTTCACGCGCAGCTCGTCTGCTTGGTGCACCACTGTCGTTCCTCGCGCCTGTGTCGCAGCCACTGCTAAAAGAGGTAATTCGTCAATGGCTGCCACCACCTGTTTTGCACCAAAACAAGCTGCGTGCAAAGCCGATGTATGGGCAACAATGCGCCCCCAAGGCTCGTGGGCGATTGTTCCCAAGGGGTGCACCATCATGTGTCCACCCATCAGCTGCAAGGCGTTGAACAAACCCATGCGTGCGCTGCTTAAACCCACACCGCCAACGGATACACGGCTGTTGGGACACAGCAAAGCTGCCGTCAGAAAAAAAGCAGCAGACGACGGATCGCCTACAACACGCAATTTCAGAGGTGTCAAGGGAACTTGAGGGGATTTTAACTCCGCACGATGGTGCTTTGTTGTGCCTAGCCCAACCCACTGACTGTGCACAGGCACACCCATGCTAGCGAGCAAATGCTCTGTATGTTGACGCGTTTGCTGGGGCTGCAACACCCGGGTACACCCTTTGGCAAATAGGCCAGCCAATAACAGGCAGCTCTTTAACTGCGCACTGGCCACCTGTGTTGTAAAACACCTACCAAACAGACCTCGAGATGAACGAATATGAAGAGGAGATCGCCCCCCCCTGCCAACAGCATCAATGCGCGCTCCCATCGCCATAAGAGGCTCTACCACGCGGGCCATAGGTCGACGACTCAACTGGGAATTTCCTGTCAACATAGAGTCAAACCGTTGCCCCGATAACACGCCTGCCAGCAGGCGCATGGTGGTGGCCGATCCACCGCAGTCGAGGGGAAACCGACACTCACGCAAACCGGTCAAACCCACGCCTTGAATATGCAGTTGTGTTGCGTTGCATCGCACAACATGCACACCCAATTGCTTCATGACACGCAACGTAGCTAAACAATCCCGTGAAGGTAGAAATCCTTCAATACAACTATCGCCCTGTGCAAGGCTCGCCAAAATCACAGCGCGATGGCTAATGGATTTATCCCCCGGCACAACGATACAACCACGCAGCTGCGCCGGCCCCCTCACCTGCAGCACATCGCTCATGAGATCACTCCTGCACGTAGATCATGACAACCTGTACCATGCATAAGGTATTTGCCGATCAACACACTGTCAGGTCTTCTTGTTGGTAGTGGAAACATGGTGAGACCATGGGAAGGTACTGGGTTCGGCTTTGCCTACAAGTTTGCGATCTGTCTCACAAAGAGTTGCTTTATCAAATAATTTTGGGCGCATGAGTTTGGTACGTATCAAACGTTCGGCACGCTGCGCTGCAGCAACACGGGCATGATGCCCACACCGCAACACATCGGGAACGTGTCTGCCCTCAAACTCCAATGGAGCTGTGTACTGGCTATGTTCCAACAGACCTTCCTCAAAACTGTCGCAGCGGCTAGACTGAGGATTACCCAACACACCTGGCACATAGCGCAGCGTCGCATCTAATACAACCAATGAAGCCAATTCACCACTGGTCAATACGTAATCCCCAACAGAAATCACATCGTCCACATAATGATAAATACGACTATCGATCCCCTCGTATCGCCCACATACAAAAACGAGATGATCTTGTTGTGCAAACTGTTTGGCATGAGCGGGGGTAAACGATTCCCCGGCGGCATCTACCAATATAACGCGCTGTTTTCCACGACCCTCTGTAGCGACACGGGATGGCACGCGTGCCCGGGATGGCGCGCGTGCCAAAGCAGCGCGCAAGGCACTCACCACGACATCCACACGCATCAATTGTCCAGGACCTCCACCAAAGGGTGCTTCGTCTACTCGCTTGTGTTTACCTAAGCCATGCTGTCGAATATCTTGGGTGCTAATGGCAACCCGCCCCGTTCGCACAGCCCTGCCCACAACAGACGTTTGCAACATAGACTGCAAACTGTCGGGAAACAACGACACAAACGTCACAGCCAGGGGTTTAACCCCTTTGCTGAGGCTAGCCCCTTTGTTGAGGCAAGCCTCCTTGTTGGGGGATCGCACTGGGGATGAATCTTGATGCATATCT
>JBCCES010000145.1:0-4131 GCA_039030115.1 Myxococcota bacterium | reverse complement strand
TAGGCCAGCAAAATAGCTAAGGCAAAGGGTAGCAAGGCACTGCGCACCGTAAACAAAACAAGGCCAACGCAACTCCACAATGCGACCAATAAAGCAATCTGCTGTCTACGCTTACTGTGTAGTAAACTTGATATATTGTTTGTCATCTCTTTTGCTAAAGCTCTTTTTTGTTTAGCCTGGTCTCATTGGGGAGTTTAGCAAAGTGTGGGGCTTCATCAAATGGACTGTCATGTGGACGCTGATTTTGTGCGGGGGCTTGGTGTGTGTCACATGGCTGCAACTGTCTGCGCAAGAGCGCATGCAATGGAAGCACGACCTGCTTTTGGTCATTGATGAAGGCAACACACAACCGTTGCGCTGCACCATTCAACACGACGCTGGCCAGTGTGCAAAGCGATTTTTGAGACGGTTTGTGTTGTGGATGTTGCAAGATGTGGATGAAAAACAACCGACCATTGACTTGCCACAGCAAACCACGCAGGCACCCCCTCCTAAATAACAAATTCGTCAAGGGTTTTATTTCCGTTGAAGCCCAAGGGTTTGCCAAAAATTTCGTCGTGATAGGTAATGGTGTCTTGTTTGCAATGGCAAATTCGGATAGCTGGTTGTTACCACGGCACGGTAAATCCCAAGTGCAGCAGTTTTTCTTGGCACTCTTGTCGTTCGCGATGCGCTTTTAAGCACCCATCGTCTTTACGCGTAAGCCAGCCTAGTTGTTGTGCGTATTCGATGGCCCTTTGGGTCTTGCCTTGGGCCAGGTGTTTGATAAGGGTTGTTTCGGCAACAGAAAACGTCATGCAATTGACGTGATAGTCCATAAAGGCTTCCCACACCAAAGGGCACCAGCGTTTTACCAACTCATGTCCAATGGTGTGGGCGTAGTTGCGAATTTCTTGTTGCGCACCAAGGTGCATGCGCAAACGCAAAAAGTGCAGCAAATTATGCAGATCGATTTTCCAATAGGCTTCGGTGTATGTGGACAGAGGCAGATCCTTACGCGCCTGTTCTCGTGCAACGCCCTGTTTGATGCGTTCTTGATAGATTTCTTGCGAAAAGCTTTGCAGCTTTTGTTCTTGTTGGCTGAGGTGTTTTCCCTGCTGCAGCGTCAGGTTGCCTTCACTGCCTTGTCGATTGTTCGTTGCCTGTTGGCGCCATTGTCGGGCTTTTGTAACACTGGCTGAATCAATGGCTAATGAATAGCGAGTAGAGTACTCGTTAATATTGGCTGTGCGATGCCGAACCCATTGACGCCATGTATCCATGGGGACGCGCACGTGTAGTTTGATCTCACACATCTCAAAGGGTGTGGTGTGATGGTGACGCATCAAGTAGCGAATGAGGCCACGGTCTTGGCTCACTTTTTTGGTGCCTGCTCCATAAGATACCCGTGCTGCTTGTACCACGGCCTGATCGTTGCCCATGTAGTCCACCAGGCGCACAAATCCATCGTCTAGCACGCCAAACGGCCTGCCCAATACGTTGTCTAGTTCAGGCACACGCACCCGTTGGGGTGCTGCAGAAGGTGTTGGATTTGCTGGCTTGAATGCAGTCTGTTCGACAAGAGGCTCCAACATGGATTTAGCATGTCATCAAACCCCTAACGTGGCAAGGTAACTCTCATTGCCTGCCATGTTTTCTAAGTGTTTTGGGTATAGGTGACATTTTGTGAGTACAGGGCGATCATGGATTGAAGTAGCCAAAGCAGGAATAGATTGGTTTCGCTGTCTGTTTTTCTTATATAAAAGGAGGAATATCATGGAAAACAACAACCAAAGAAACAACAACCCACAAGGACAGTTCACATCAAATGAAGGGAAAAATGTCACCGAAAACAACAACCCACAAGGACAGTTCACATCAGATGAAGGGAAAAATGTCACCGAAAACAACAACCCGCAGGGATGGTCCACATCAGATGGTCACGGTGGTGGTCAAGGCGGCGGTGGGGGTGGCAACCCAGGCGGTGGTTACAGCAGTGGACAAGGCGGATAGTTCATTTGTCCTGTCGTTAACATTGCGATCTCATCAGGCTCACTGTCGCAAGAATCATGTGCGCAGTGGGCTGTTATCAATCTTTTTTTGTCTCAACGTTTCCAAAGCACTAAAGTGGGTAGATGGAACCCTCTGCAAAAACAGTGGATCAAGGCATTTTCTATGTTGTTGAGGGGATCGATGGTGCGGGTTCTAGCACCCAAGCGCGTCTTTTGCACGAGCACTTGCTCAAGCAAGGGCACAGGGCCCATTTAACGTGCGAACCAACATCCATGCCCATTGGAAAGCTATTGCGTGCATTTTTGCGTTCTGAGTACGATGTAGCCGCACCTGCAGCTGCTCTAGCCTTGTTGTTTGCTGCTGATCGCATGCAGCATGTTGCCCAAGAGATTGTGCCTGCATTACAAAAAGGGGAACATGTGGTGTGCGATCGCTATGTGTTGTCAAGCTTGGTATATCAAGGGCAGCAATTACCTTTGTCGTGGGTGCAACAATTGAATCAACATGCCGTTTCACCTGATGTGACCATTCTCATTGATACAGCCTCAAATGAAGCTGAAAAGCGGCGTCGCTCGCGTTCGGAAACCCAGGAACTGTTTGACAATAAGCAGCTGCAAAGCCGTTTACAGCAGCGTTACTGTCAGCTGCTTTCCGCGGATGGTATTCGCGTTGATGGCAATGGGTCTTGCAAGCAGGTGTTTCACCAGATGCTGCAGGCGCTCGATCGGAAAGGATGGCTCCCTAAACCGACAAAGGCTCTTTGATCCATGGATTGGACAACAGGCTTAACACAACTGTCGGATTGTAGCGATTTACAAGGAGCCATCGCCTTAGGAGGCGATTTGAGTCCTCAACGGGTTTTGTCAGCTTATCGTTGTGGGGTTTTTCCTTGGCCACACGATTCTTATTTACTCTGGTTTTCTCCCGATCCGCGGGTTGTGTTGATCCCTTGCCAGGCTTACGTAGGTCGCTCTTTGCGCAAGGTGATGGCTAAAAGTCCTTATGACATTACAGCGGATCAATGTTTTGAACAGGTGGTGCAATCTTGTGCCCGCTGTGAGCGCAAAGATCAGAAAAGCACGTGGATTAACAACGACATGATAGCAAGCATGACAACCCTGCATCGGATGGGTTATGCCCACAGCATTGAGGCACATTGTGATGGTCAGCTTGTGGGAGGGTTATATGGGTTGTGTTTGGGAGGTGTCTTTTTTGGTGAATCCATGTTTTACACCGCACCCAACGCATCCAAGATCTGTTTGGCTATCTTGTTAGCGCAATGCATTGTGTGGGGCATTCAACTGATGGATTGTCAGATGCACACCCCTCATGTTTGTCGCTTTGGCACGCAAAATTGGACGCGTTGCCGTTTTGAATCTGCTCTGAGGCAACGGGTTGATCTCTCTACACGCATGGGTCCCTGGGACTTAGAAGTAGATGCTGTGCAGGCCTTGCGCATTTTGCAAAAAAAAGATTCTCCCTTTTCCCTGTCACAAGACACTCGATAGCAATGGCTCATAACATATGTTTCACGTGACTATTTTGTTGTGCCCTGTTTTTGTGTATGATGTGAAATGGATTGATGTCGTGTTTTAAAATGATCGTCAGGCCTGTATTGTAGTAAAAGGTTCTCATGAGGAGGTAGTGTGGCGTTAGTGTCAATGCAAAAGCGGAAAACTGTAGCAAAAGAAACGGATCGCGCACGCCTCAAGATTCGTAAGCCAGCCACGAAAGCAAGATCGAAATCTTCTGAACCATCACCTGCAAAGCGTGTTTCAAAATCTCAGGCTCCTCGTGCAAAACAGAATCCTGGTGGCTCGTCGAAATCTCCTCATACTCCTGTACAGGAGTCTCAGGAGTTTCAACAATTGCTCGAGCGTGGGCGTAGCCGTCATTACATTACATATGATGAAATCAATGATTTTTTACCAGAAGATTTTATTCAGGTGGAACAGTTAGAAGATGTCATTGCTTTGCTGGTAGAAGCAAATATTGATGTCGTTCGAAACCAGCAAGAAACAGATTTTTCCCCGGTGGAATCCTTGCAATCAGGAGAAGACGAGGACGAGGACGAGGAAGCTCCTGAAACGGATGCGGAAGCTTCAGAGGATGAATTTGATCGCAAAGATGATCCAGTCC
>JBCCES010000144.1:0-4166 GCA_039030115.1 Myxococcota bacterium | reverse complement strand
TCTGCCGTCAAACTGAGTTGGCTGAGGTGAGCTAATCGAGCCACATCATTGTCAGATAAAGATTTCACTGCAACCTCCCCATTGCCTTTATCTCCTTTTTAACACATGACGTGTACCTCGTGCCAACTTCGTCGTCGTCGCATCCATAACGTGCAAACCACAAGCAATCCCATGGCAGCGTCAGGACCATCGCCACTTGACCCGCAACCACAACCCTTTGATTTAGGCGAATCAGATTGCGAATTCCCATCTCCAGATGCACCATCAGAAAATCCACCAGCAAGGTCACCCGAATGAAGCCCCTCTTGTTGAGCAAGTGCTTTTTGGCGCCGCCTGGCCTGTTCTTCGCAAAATGCCGAGTCTCCCTGTTTACCGGAATCGGGTACACGAGCACGAATGTTTCGCAATTCCCAACTGTCAGCTTCACTCAGAAGAGACACATAAAATGTTTTCACCAGGCAGGGATCTGATTCAAATGTATATTTCAAACCCCAATCCGATCCACCAATAACACTTGATTGAATTTCTTCAGACTCCCCTTGAGCATAAGCCCACACCTCTCCTGACTGCACCTCCCATTCTAAAGGTTCGTCATGCGTAACAATCGCTTTCAGGGACTGTGACGATGATACTTCACGCATCTGCCATGCATCTGTCTGGTCAAAAGCTGTCTGTTCCCACACCACCTCAAAAGAATCAACACCTGGCGGAACATCTACACGAAACTGTAAATAAGGAGGCGCCATTTTAGACAAACCCACCTCTGACGGAGAAGCTTGGTACAAAAGTTCTTTGGATTTATGTGTCATTGAACCCGTGTTTTCATCGAAATGTGCTAAAGAAAAAATCCGGTCGCATGTGAGTAGCCCGCGCTCTTCAAAAATTTCTTCGGCTTTTTCAAGTACATCTGCTCCCAACACAGAATGGCTTTTCAAATTCGCTACAAGACGACCAATTTGCTGATCAAAAGATTCGGCAGAAGAGGCTTGCGCAAGGTTTTTCAACACCAACCGATCCCAAGCATCTGCTGCTGCCTCTCCCTGGTTCTGTCCAATCCACGCTCTCAATGCCCATATGCCTGCACTAAACACCACAGCATCATGATGAGATTCACCGACCAGATCATCTGGACACTTATAGACACCATCTAATTCGCGTAACGGCTGGTGGTTGTTTTCATCCGAAGCACTGTATTCAGCAATATGAGGATCTTCGGTAAATGCTGCTGCAAAATAATCTGCCCAGGCTTCGTCTAAAGCAGCCGGCATGACATGTACACCCCATTTGTCTAGTGCCATAGAGCCTAGCTCGGGCACCAAACTATGGGTAACAGCATGCATGAACTCGTGACAAACAACATCAATGTCGTAGGCGAAATCCCGATCTCCCTGAAAAAAAACAATGTGATCATAGGGCTGCAACAAGCCATCTAGTTTGTCTTGAAAACTCAAACCATACTGCAACACGTCTTCAGGAACTGCAGGAATAAATGCCGCATTTCCAATGTATTGAAAATCATCAATGCGTACAGGATCCGACTCATCACCACGACCTTGCTGAATTTGGCTTAACACGCTGCTGGGCTCTTGGCTATCCAAATCCATGTAAGGCAACACGTGATTCACACTCATTCGAAACGGTTTTTCAGGTAGTCCTGAAGAGCTAAAAACAGGAGAGCCATCTGCATGACAATGCATGCTATTTTCATGGAGACACCAACTGTCATTGTCCATTAAAAACTGAATAAAACGGAAAAACGACGAAGCACTATAATATGCCTGCTTCTCAGCAAAAGATTCTGTGACAGAATCCCAAGAACCATCATCAATAGGCAAACCATCGTCAAAGATCCCTACAAAAGTTCCCGTTGCTTCATCGTAACGTGTGGTATCTAACTCCAAACACTGCACGGTGTCCACAAAAAGAGGAGTGCTTCGTCCTACTTGCTGCAAAAAATCAGAAGGTGGATTTTCTTGTACCATTACCCGATACTCAATGGCATCCTCCTCCCAAGGCTGGGCACAAATCCTTTCACCTGGATCACAGCTTTGCCCTCCATGAAGGCAACGATAAAAACGACAACAATTTTTGACATCGATGTACTTACCCACCAAAGGAGTTTGATCTTCTGGCTGAATCAGATCTTGCAGGAATGTAGCTTGCAGATCACCTTCATGGGCCCCACTCATGCTGGGAGCATTTTGAAACAGTTGAGCATTCACCTCATGAAAACGCATGAGGGGCTGCTGTTTGAGAATATCGCCTGTCTGCGCATCCACCCATACGATTTTGGTCTGTTTGGCAGAACCTCCCATGACAATGATTTTCCACGCCGGTTTAAAAATACCCGCACGGTGCAACCAAACCTTCTGAGCCCCTTTTTCTGAATTCTGCAACTGCTTAGGCGGCTGTCGACCAACAACAGCATATGCCTTTGCGATGGCATCTTGTGTAGCAAGCACAAACTTGCCCTCAACTTCCAATGCAGATCCCACACGCAAAGCATCTAGCTGCTGTTTGGCATTTAGGGAAAATACCCGACTCCCACCCTCTACAGGAATCCCATGGATGTGGGGAACAACTTGCACCACTTGCCCTTGCCCACCAAAGGGAATGGATTTGACATCAAAGGAGCTAGCATTGGATAACGACGGGTCAAATTCTTGCCAAGCTTGCCGACCTGCTTGGCTTTGCAGCACATCGGCAACTCCTTGCTGTGATTGTTGCAACAAGGGCTGAAGACTCTTCTTGGCAATGCGCAAACGCTCTTCATCACTCATACCTTGCTGTGTACAAGCTGCCATTCCCACAACAAAAACCCATAACCATCGAGTCATAAAACTCCCTCTTTCTTATTTATAATAAGTAACAAAAAGCCTTAATAAGTTTATTCCGTTTCAAAAAAACTAAAATCAAAAAACTTTATCATATATGGTTTTCTTCAACTGCACAGCTTTTTCCAACACACTTTTGGCTTGAGCATTGTAAGGCAAACGCACCAGAGGCTCCTCACTGCCTAGCACACTGGCTGCAACCCATATACTCTGAGAAGAATTTTCTTGTGCGAATGCTTGCGCGTAGGCATATAATTGCACACGTGTTGCCTGCAAAGCAGCTGTGTGTGCAGATAACTTAAAATCCACTATCCCCACACCCCAAGGGCCTTGCAGAACCAGATCTGCATAGCCTTCTACAACGACACCTTGCATTTGATAGGCAACGGCATGCTCAAAGTTGACCCATGTGGCCTGCGAAAGCACCTGCCCAAGAGGCCCTAATAAAGTGCATCGAGCCAATTGCACGGCTTGTTGAGCTTGCGGCTCGTCCGATTGAATCCCAGCAGCCGCTATAGCACAACGTAGCCAAGAATCTACATTCTTGGCATCAAGCTTGCCACCAGGAGCCAACTGCAGTGACACAGCAGCAAGAAGAGCGTGTGTCAAACGACCCAAACGAGCTGGGTCTTCATCATTGGACAAACGCCGTTGCACCCTCGGCGTTTTTCGCAAACCCTGTTTGTTACAAGCATGGGCCAACTGACTTGGGGTCAAGCGCAATGTGCCCACACGAGAAAGCGCAACAGGCCCCTGGGTACAAGCCTGACACGTTGCAGCTGACACACGAACCCGTTGTGCATCAACCGCAGAAAGTTCCTTTTGCTTCACAGCATGCTCCTGACCATCAGCAACCTGCAGCTGCACTGTAGGCATTAAACGGTCAAACGCTGCTGCATTGCACTGCTTGGCTCGCTGCAATAGGTGTTGTAAAGAGCCGTTGCGAGCATAGGCTCTGTCCTGCTCGCAAGGCATAGCATCCATAATGTATAAACAATCGCGCGCGCGCGTCATCGCTACATACAACACACGGGCTAGCTCAGCGTGTACCCGCTGTCGACGACGTCGCCACAGGTCCAATTCACTCGACGATTCGAATACCAATTTGGAACGTTCTTGTCGGTGATGATGTGCCATTTTGTTTGCAACCATGGTCGGAAGTATTTGGTCGAAGTCTACAGAGTGCGCCAATTTGCACCGTTCGCCAGGTTTGTAGTCCGGGCAACGAACTTCTTTCTTGCACTTCTTGGTGCCTTCAAACGAAAAATAAAAAAGGACAACTAGTAGAGAATACGAGTTCCTAGTAGAAGAATATAAAGTAGATGATAAGAC
>JBCCES010000143.1:0-4175 GCA_039030115.1 Myxococcota bacterium | reverse complement strand
TTCCCAAGCAGGTGAGCTCTTTACCTTTAGCAGCATCAAAACACAGGAGGAGTTCATAGCAAGGCAAAAAAAGTGCCACAACATTTCAAGCAAAACGAACTGTCGCTACTTTACCATTGGATGCAAATGGGTGGATTCTCCTGCCAAAATCGATCCAACAACCCATAAAGAGAGTAAAAGCATCGCTCAATGTGTTGCAAAGTGTGAGGATATTAAAGGGGATATGGGGTGTCCAGAGTACTGCTCGCCTCCGCTTGATGTTACAAAACAGGGGTGTGTTTTTAGCGATTCCATTGAGCACAGTGCCATTTCGCTGGAGAGAGAGCATGCATTGTGTCTTGCAAAGGCGAAAACAGACTCGACAAAATTGAGTCCTTTTGGATGCACATGCCCTTCCTTAACTGCCAGCATTTTATACGACGACGACAAGACGAGGATAAATTACTGTCAGAAAACGTTGTTTCATGAGGGACAGGCAGAAGTTGAAGCGTGTTCAAAGGAGTGCGGTGATTTTTTGGAAGGTGCATGTGCTTGTGCTGCCGATGAGAAACCATGCCGTTGTGGCCTCAACGATAACTGTGCTGATAGCGATGGCGGGTGTCATATCGACTGCGAATTGATGCATTATATTTACGATAATATGGGCCTTCTAGAAAAGGACCGCCAAGCGGCCATTGAGATTGCTTGCAAGAAGTATAGCAAGTTTTGCGGGTATCGTTCATCTCTTAACAAGTGCTTGGAGAATCGCATACTCGGAACAAGGTACTACGCAACAGATAATGAAAAACAGGCAAAAGATGTATACTTAGGCTTCATAAAAGAGTGTGGGAAAGAATGTGCTAATTTTTCAGAATGTGTTGCAACAAATGTAAATGGACTCATTCGATGTGACATTCGGTGTGAGGAAATTAGAGACAGAAATCTATGTAATGTTTCTCCTCACTGTGACTGGATAATGGACAGTTGCCGTATAAAAGACTCTGTATGAGGAAACAAAAATCCATTTCAATGGGTTTTTAAATAGGATACTGTGTAAAGAGGATTATGATAAAATTGGTTTATGCAAGTTGAGATTTCATTTTGCTGAGGAATTAGAGACATGACATCCATTAAACGCGCATTGGTAGCTGCTTCTTGGGTCAGCAACCCTATTGCATACCAAGTGTTGGGCATCTGTTCGGCTCTGGCCGTCACCGTGCAGCTCGAAAAAAGCTTGGTGATGGGTGTGGCCCTTACCGTGGTGCTGTGCTGCAGTAATGTGGTGATTGCTGTGTTGCGCAACCATATCCCCCACCGCATTCGCATTATTGTGCAGCTGTCTGTGATTTCGGGCTTGGTCATTGTCGTGGATCAGTTTTTAAAGGCCTACTACTACGAGATGAGTAAAGAGCTGTCGGTGTTTGTGGGGTTGATTATTACCAACTGCATTGTGATGGGTCGGGCCGAAGCGTTTGCCATGAGCCACCCTCCCATGGAGTCGTTTTGGGATGGTCTGGGCAATGGCTTCGGCTACGCTTGGGTATTGGCTTTGGTGGGAGCTGTGCGCGAATTGTTGGGTTCGGGCACACTGCTTGGGTACCCCATGATTCCTCAAACTTTATATGACATGGGCTATGTCAACAACGGCCTCATGATGCTGTCGCCCGCGGCATTCATTTTTTTGGGCTTAATTGTTTGGGGATGCAAAGCACTGGGTGGTGCCCAGGGAGAAGAGAGTATCTAAGGGAATACATCTGCATGTTTTCTTTGTTTTTCTTTTGTATCGTTGCAAGAAACAGGAGAAAAGAGATGGACACAAAAGCAAAGAGGAAAGGTATTGGCAGGGCAAGTGGTAAGTGGTTTGGCTTGGGTGGCATGGCATTGCTCTGCCTGGGGTTAGTTGCTTGTGGCAGCGACAGTAGTGAGGCAGATGCAGGTATTACACAAGCAAGTGAATTGAGCGTTAAAAACGCTACCAATTCCTGTCGAGACAATCACCATTCTTGGACATGTCCAACGAAAACAGGGTTGTGTTCGTGGATAGCAAGTCGCTGCGACGCTAATTGTGCGAGGATGAGTATAAGCCAGTGTAGCGCCAACCCAATTGAATGTGTGTGGGACAGTCGCAATACCGCTGTTCCATGTCAAACCCGAATTCCTGGATCAGCTGTTGGCGGGTCTAGAAATTTTTAATGTTGATTCAGGCGACGGCTAATTTCTCGAGGTTAACTAACTCATGAGGTGTGAGTCGCTTAACACAATAGGCTGTTTATTTACAACCTAGATGGTATAAATATCAGGAACTGCATCAACTCTGCAGGGAGTTGATGCAGAAGTCAAGTTAGGGGGGCTCCCATGCAAACCGCCGCACATCTGCTTAGCATTGCCACAACGGCGATTTTTATTGAGAACATTTTGTTGGCCTACTTTTTGGGCATGTGCTCGTTTTTGGCGCAATCCGAGCGAGTCGATAAGGCGATGGGATTGGGCTTGGCTGTGGTGTTTGTGCTTACCATCACAGCACCCATCAATTGGGCGCTGAACCACTATTTGTTGCGTGAAGGGGCGCTTGCATGGCTGGGGCTGCCCGAGGTCGATCTCAGCTTTTTGACATTTATCTGCTTTATTTCAGTGATTGCTGCTACCGTGCAGATGGTCGAAATGCTCATGGAGAAGTTTCACCCTCGACTGCACAGCGCCTTGGGTATTTTTCTGCCTCTCATTGCGGTGAATTGCGCCATTTTGGGTGTGTCGCTGTTTATGGATAAGCGCGACTACACCTTTGCCGAAACCCTGGTGTTTGGGTTTGGCTCAGGGGTAGGCTTTTGGTTGGCAATTTTGGCCATGGCCTCTATTCGCGAAAAAATTGCCTGCTCTGACATCCCAAAAAATCTGCAGGGATTGGGCATTACCATGATTATAACCGGCCTCATGGCCATGGGATTTATGTGTTTTGGGGGGATTAAGCTAGTAAAAGAGCAGCAAAAACCTGCAAAAACTTCTGCGATCATTATATATACTCAAGAGGGCGATGTGCGATGCTCGTAACTGTGATTTCTGGGGTCACTGTTTTTAGCAGTGTCATTCTGTTGTTAACGGTTGCATTGCTGTTTGCAGAAAAAAAATTGCTGCCGCAAGGCAAAGTACAACTGACAATTAACGCCGATAAACAGCTGCAGGTACAGCCGCAAGGCACACTGTTGTCTGTGTTGGCGGCGGAGGGCATTTTTGTGCCGTCAGCTTGTGGTGGCGGCGGCACCTGTGCCATGTGCAAGTGTAAGGTGCTTGCAGGAGGGGGAGATCTGTTGCCCACCGAGCAGGGCTTGGTGTCGCGCAAAGAGGCAAAACAGCACGTGCGGTTGGCTTGCCAGGTTAAAGTGCGTGATGACATGGCTGTGGAGGTTCCTCAGAGTATTTTTGCTGTCAAGCGCTATATGGGCACTGTGGCTTCAAATGACAATGTCTCTACGTTTATTAAATACCTCAATATTACACTAGATGACGGCCATCAGCTCGATTTTCAAGCGGGTGGTTATGTGCAGATCGATGTGCCGGTTGGTGAGTACGATTTCAAGGATTTTGAGATTCCTGAGCAATATCGGCACGATTGGGACAAGTACAATCTATGGCGCTACAAAGCCAAGGTACAGGAGCCTGTTTTTCGGGCGTATTCCATGGCCAATCATCCGGCCGAGGGCAATCGCGTCAGCCTCACAGTGCGTATTGCAACTCCGCCACCTAACAAACCTCACGCTCCTGCTGGGCTGTGTTCGAGTTATATTTTTGGTCTCAAACCGGGGGATAAGGTGCAGTTGTCTGGCCCCTACGGTGAGTTTTTTATTAAAGAGACCCAACGGGAGATGGTCTACATTGGTGGTGGAGCAGGCATGGCTCCCATGCGTAGTCATCTGTTTCATCTGTTTCATACCTTGCATACAAAGCGCAAAGTGACTTTTTTTTACGGAGCCCGTTCATTAAAAGAGAACTTCTTTGCCGAAGAGTTCGAAGCGATTCAGAAGCAGTTTCCCCATTTTAAGTATGTATTGGCACTTTCTGACCCCTTGCCTGAAGATCATTGGCAGGGACCGCAGGGCTTTATTCATCAGGTCGCTCGCGACACCTACCTGCAAGATCATGAAGATCCCACAGAAGTAGAGTATTATTTGTGTGGTCCTCCCGTGATGGTAGACGCCTGT
>JBCCES010000142.1:0-4177 GCA_039030115.1 Myxococcota bacterium | reverse complement strand
GGCATATAGGTTTCCTCGAACAGATGCAATGATATACACTGTCGCAGCATAGCGAATCACATAGAGGCAGTAAACTTCATCGCTGTCTGGCTCCACACGGACAGTGTGCTATGCTTTTCCCCAAATCTCTGCATAAGAAATGACCAAAACCGCGCCAAGAACCAAACCCTCTTCTGCACGGGAAGCCGGCGAAAGAATTCTCTGTCGCTTCCTCGAGACAACCATCCCCTTCAGAGGATTTGTCTTGCTGTTGGATGCTCTCATGCAGTGGGGTATGTGGCATCACCATACACAGGAACTGGACGCACCCACGCTCTTTTTCACAACACAAGCCATCAGTGCTCTGCTGGGAATGTGGCTGTTTAGCTTTCGCGTTTCTTCCATGGGAGCTGTGCAGCTAGCCCTCTGTTTTTGCCTGTCCCTGTTTTATTGGCCGACGGCTCAGTTTATCAACTTGCTGTGCACCCCCTACACCGATTACTCCCTGTTACACTGCTTTTTTTTCTTTCTCTTCTTTTTCCCCGATCCAACTTCAGAGATGGTGATACTTGTCTGTATTGGCGCGGTGTTGGCAAGATGCATCCACTTCTTGGCTGGGGGAGCCTCCTCCTATGCCGATTTCTTTGCGCAAATCCCCTGGTTTTTCTCTACCGGATGGGTAATGGTGCTGCTTCTGCTTCCTTTCAGGCGCGAAAAAATCTCGACGCAGCCGGATTGAAGGGGCCCACTTCTCCCTCGCACACCAACTGCTTACTCACAATAACAAACAACTGCAGCGAGAAATTTCCTGCCGCTACGAGGAAAAATCAATCGGGGTGTTGCTCTTGGTACTGGTAAAACGACGTGATTTTGCTGTTGTCCACGTCAAACATTCCCGCGCCCCACGCACAGTAATACCGTTCACGTCCCTCTAAAACAATGTGAGACACAGGATGCACACAACGCCACCACGATAAATCTTGCGTCAACTTCTGTTGCGCTGGATCGGGCGGAATCAAAACGCATTGCGCTTGCTCAAGGCTATGCACAATAGCATGGGGACAGCCTTGCCCAGCAGCGTCTCGGGCAAGCTGCTGTAACTGAGAGTGTGTGCGCACATAAAGACCCATCACCTCCCGTTTATGAGTCACAAGCAAAAACGTTCCTGCCGCATCCACAGTGTAGTGTTCTTGCACTTGCAGCTGCCTGCAAAGGGTGCGAAACCAACGCAAAAAAAGAGGGTCTTGCAAGGCACTTTTTGCTTTGTCGCCCGCCTCTTGAAACGTTCCAGACACCTCACAAAAATACTCCACAACGCTACGGTCAATGAGCTTTTGTAGCTGAGATTGTACCTCTTCATCCTTTTTGTTTAAAAATCCGCGCAGCTGTCCCTCATTGATGGCTTGCAGCGCTTCTTGTGAAGGGAGCTTGCTGGACACAATGATCTTACGAATCCCCCGGGGTTGGATACGATCACAAAACTGCAGGCCATTCATGTCGGGCATCTGAAAATCCGACACCACAACACTCACGCGCTCAAAGCGTTGTGCATTGTAAATTTCCGTGGCTGGATTGATGGCAGGCAGGCTTGTTTGAGCATTGACCATCTGCAACAACTCCGGTGGTCGTAGGCGCAAAAGATAGCGGGATTGGCCTAACCCCAGCTCCACTGCGAGGTGGGTTAAAAAGGCCTTTTCATCGTCTACACAGGGAATCGTACTGGGATACATACAAAGCGGCATCTTGCCTGGATGATTCATTTTTTCTCCTATGATTCAGCCAATAGATGACCGATACACTGCACCTTAACAAACTCCAAAGGCCTTGTCTAACTCCATTAATATATAGACGAAAAGGGCTTTGTTGATCCTGTCAAAATATCCTCTTGTTCTTGACTCTCTTTTTGTTGATGCTCTTCAGCCTCTTGTTGTGCCCGCTGAGCCGCTTTTTCCTTCTTGCGTTTTTGTTCCTCTCGATGTTCTTCCAACACATCCTTTGGCACTAATGGAAACTCAAAATCAAACTGCATACCTCCGCCAGGAGCATTGGCAGCGTAAATGTCTCCGTCTAGCTGGTTCATCAACTGCTTGCAATAGGCCAAACCCGAGCCTGTGCCCCCTTCGGTGTGGCTATAAAAAGGATCAAACAGATAGGGAAGGTGCGAGTTCTTGCAGCCTTTTCCATAATCCCGAACACGAACAGCCGGACCGTCTGACGTGTTTTTCAGCCATACATCGATCTTCGTCTCTTTGGGGCTGTGCTTGGCAGCATTCACAAGCACATTGGCAAACCCATGAGACAGATGTGTCAGGTTGCCATACACCCACGCATCCTCTGTCTGCTTCACCCGAACACGCTGCTGTTGCTCCAATGTGAGACCAAATCCAATCGCCTTTTCAAGCGCTTCTTTTAAATTCACAATCCCCGTCTTCGCCGTAAACTGCATCGGATCTTTGATGTTGCCCAGCATCGCTTCTGCAAAATCAATGGCCTTGCGGATGCTTTCTTGAAAGTGCTTGCCAAAGTCACGCAAACTGGCATATTGTTTCTTGCTCAGTGAGGTAAAGCTCTTGTCTGTTTGGCACACAGTTTGATGTGCGCGAATCAGTTCGTCTAGATGCTTGTTGAGTTGGATAGCCTGCTGCTGCAAGGCACTCAGCGGACCTCCCAAATCATGGTTGGCCATAATGCAGCGCATCCGCAAGGCTGTCGCTTGCCCCCAAGCAAATGCTTCTCGGGAGCGGGGAAACAGCACGGCTCCCACAACAAGAGGCATCCCCAAACACCAAGCCTCTAGAGGAACTGCTAGTAAAGAGGCTGTGACAGTATGGCTACCACCCAAAGCCCCGTACATTATCCAGCCCAACACGCTACCTACAACCGACATGTAAATCGTGCTGCGTAAGTCTACCACCAGCGACAAAAAGACAAATCCTATTACCCAAAATCCCAGCGACGGTAAGTCACCTCCCATGTTCAGCCAAGCAAACGTATTGATGCACGGCCACACGAAGGTGTTTTGTGCAAACCAATAGGCGGGCAAATGTTTGTTGAGCAGACTTACAGGCAGATACTGGCGCAATAACACCAAAACACACAACACGGCGGCTACAGATCGCAAGGCAACCAACCAATGGAAATGGGGCATGTTGGGCTTTAAAGAGACAATAGAAGCCAGCAGAATACAGCCGATGGTTGTGCCTGCAAAAGAAGGATAGGGAATTTGAAATAAACGAGCTCGCCAGGAACAGCCTATATAGTATCGTTTTGGTGTAGGTAGGCTATCTAGCAAAGGTTTGAAGGAGAAGATGTGGTGCAAGGAGCCTGGCTTGGGCATGCCACCACCACCTGTTTGTTTACCGTTATTGTGTTGCTCGCCTCTTGCCTCGGGAGTGTCAAAGTGACGGGCAAGCAATAAAACAATACCATTGGCGATCATACTGGGAATCAGAGGGGATTTAAAAAGACCTGCTCCCTGTACCAGGCCAATTTTCCAAGCTAGTACCGTTGCAATCCCTGATGAAGCAGCAAGAAGAAAGCTCCGAGAGCTTGCCCGTAAACCCCATACACCAAAAATGAAAGGAATAAGAACAATAGGATTCCAAAATACATAAGTAGAAATTACGATATCATAGATGCTTTCAAAATACAAAACAACAAGGATTGACATGTTTCCTATTACAAAGGTTAAAAATTGTGTCAAGCGTAACTCCGTTCGACCTGATAACGATACACTCAGTGGTTTGATTACATCGTGAGTTAAGCAAATGCTTGTGGCGTTTAACAAAGAATCTGCTGTAGACATAATCACAGCCAAAAGACCTGTAATGGCAACTCCCCGGAATCCACAGGGTAACACCTTATCAACAACATGAAAAAATGCTGTATTAGCATTCAAATTAGGACCTAAACAAATAGCAATAAAAGCTATGCAACCTACAAAAAAACAGACGCAAATTTTTATAAATGCAACAGCTTTAAATGCATCTGCGGCTTGCTTGGCATCTCTAGCCATTAAAAGTCTTTGAATCGTTTCGGGGACCAGATAAGGAATACTAACAAGCAGGAAGATGTAAATATATTCACTCTGTTCGGAAAAGTTCAAAGAGAAATAGAGTTTTTCTTTTGGGATCTTGTCAATAAAAACATCTGTTCCTCCAAGAAAATAAATGCCTACAAATGCTGTCATTGTTATTCC
>JBCCES010000141.1:0-4179 GCA_039030115.1 Myxococcota bacterium | reverse complement strand
TCTTGGCTCACATCACGCATCTGCGCCACACTCTTTTGACGAAACAACGCAGAGTCATCCACAGTCATTTTGGCGTCTAGAGCAATCACTTGCCGCTGCTTGGTCACAACCAAGGGGTTAATTTCGAGCATGGAGACATCCTTTTGTGTAGCAACTGCTGCCAATGCCAACAGCACCTTGACCACTTGCTTGTGCACACTACCCTTGCAGCCCAGTGCCCACGCCAGCTGCCTTGCCTGATAGGGCATCAACCCCAACAAAGGGTGTATCCATTGCCGCACAATGGCGTCTTCATCAGTTTCAGCCAGCTCTTCAATTTCCACACCCCCTTGCGCGCATCCCAGTAGAGACATCTGCTGGCGTTGGCGGTCTAACACCAGCCCTACATATAATTCCTGTTCAATGTCACAACCTGCTTCTACCAAAACAGAATGTACAGGCTGACCATGGGGAGCACTTTGAGTTGTAATCAGCTGTTTTCCTAGCAAATTCTGCGCTGCTTGCTGGGCTTGCGGTACATCTTGTACAACCCGAACCCCACCCGCTTTGCCTCTGCCTCCTGCATGCACTTGAGCTTTTATCGCACAAGGAAATCCCAACTGCTTGCAGGCCTGCAACACTTGTTCGGCATCGGAACACACCTTTGAAGACAACACATCGATGCCAAATCCTTGTAAAATTTCTTTGGCCTGATACTCATGTAGTTTCATGCTGATCCTCTTACTTGTTTAAGAAGGAGTATATCCCAATTTACGCAAACACCGGACCTCTTTCGTCCAATTGGACTGCACACGCACAAGCAAACGCAGCATCACAGGGCAATGAAGCAGCTGCTGTACACCCCTGCGTGCTGCCGTACCAATGGCTTTAATGCGCTTTGCCTCTCGTCCAACAACCATGGCTTTCTGGCTTTGACGTGCTACATGCAAAATGGCTGTAATATCCACTAAAGGCTTCTGTTTATCAAAACGCCGTTGCTCGTTAAAGGTCTCAATGGTCACAGCAACGCAATAGGGAAGCTCCTGCTGCAGCTGCAACATAGCCTGGCGTCGAATGCATTCGGCTGTCAACGAGCGCTCTGAGGCATCGGTGATGAGGTCGGGATCAAACAACAAGGGCCCTGCCGGCAAATGGGCCTCCACGCGCTGTTGCAACTGCTGCAAACCTTTGCCCGTGCGAGCCGAAACCAAACAGATGGGCACCTGTTCACCCACAAAAGATGCATAGGCTTTTTGCCCTTGATTTACCTGCTGCGTAGACAAACAATCTATTTGATTCAAAACCAACACACGAGGTTTTTTGCTATCGCAGCTAGAAAACAGATCTGGGGTATCTGCAGGAACCGGGTATTGGGCGAGATTGACAACATGCACCAGAACATCACAACTCACGCACACCTTTTTAAATTGTTCGTGCATATATGTTTGCAACGCATTCACAGGATCTAAGCAGCCCGGACTATCGACCCAAATGGTTTGGTATGACCCCTGCGTAACAATTCCTCGCCACAGCCGTTGCGTGGTTTGGGGCTTGGGAGTCACAGCAGCCACGGGCCAACCCACAAGAGCGTTTAATAGAGTACTTTTACCTGCATTGGGCTGTCCAATGAGAGCGGCAAAGCCACAATGTGTTGTCGTCATGGTCTACTCGGGCCAGGCCCGGCCTCTTTGCACAATTGTGCCAAAGATTGATGCACCTGCTGCAAATGCCGCTGGTGCACCACCACCAATACCGTGTCGTCACCTGCCAAAGTAGCCGCAATGTTTCCAAACAGAGGTTTTTGTTGAGCAGCTTTCTGACGAGCCCGATCCAAATAGGCAGCTACAGAATTGGCATGCCCGGGTAACGTATGCATTACCAATAGATTGGGGGGCACCTGCTGAAGATGCAAGACGGCCTCCAACACAGTCTGCTTCTGAGGGGCAAGCCGGTAAACACCGCGTATCTTCGCCACGCCCATGCGATGCAAACAGCGCGAAAGAGTCGCCTGCGCCACACACACGCCCTCTTTTTGCAATCGCTTCAGCAGAGTTTGCTGTTGCGTGATGACTTCTTGCGACAAGATCTGCGCAACGCATTTCTCTATCTCGTGATTGCGATACTGTCTCACGATTTTACAGTAACTTAAATTGCCCTCTTTTTCTTCTTGCTTGTCGTGAGCTTGTCAGCATGGGCTTTGTGCACACTATCCGGAAGGCGGGGAAGTTCAAAACGCAAACTGGTTCCCAACTCCTCTGTGGAGCTCAAAGAGATGTCTCCACCGGCCACTTGCGCAGCCAGTCGGCAATAGGGTAATCCCATGCCATGCCCGCCCTCCGTGTCGCTTTCAAAGATCTCCTGCACAGCAAGCAATCGATGAGATGCAATGCTGCCCTCGTTACGAACACACAACACACTCATATCACGCTCTTGCGCGGCCCATATCTCTATGATTGTACCCGGAGGGCTATTTTTAGCTGCATTTTTGAGGGCATTGTAAACGGCATGTGCCATCAGGTAAGGTTTAATCCGTACAAGAAAATCACCCCCCTTCCAGTGAATGCGGCCCAAATCCTCTAGGCTTAAATCGCTATAGTCCAGCGCATCTTGTACACACTGAGCAATGGAACAACAACTTTGAGTACTCTCTTTAAAAGGATCTCTGTGTTCACCCAACATCTCCCGCACAAAATCTTTACCGCGCTGGGCAGATGCATCGATTTTGCCGGGAAGCTGCAGCAACTCCTCGTAAGTCTCGTCACTTTTGGGTTTCATGCTGGCATCTCCCTCACAGGCCTTTTTGTGACCCTTCACCAAGTCAGGCATGTGCTCTTGCAACTTTTTGGCACTTTTTTGACACCTGTTGAGGGGTGCCGGCAAATCGTGTGCTGTGCACCCCTCTTTGATCTGATACGCCATCATCTGCTGCTGCAAAGACACTTCGCGGCTGCGAGCAAACAGCATCACCACCACCATATTCATGACACTACTCAACAACATGCCAACGGGAATTTCCTTCAGACACCTCCACATGCTGTGCTGTCCGTTGAATAAACGATAAAGCAGCCAACCAAACAATGTGCTGTAAACCGCTACAATCAAAAACCCACGCACATCAATGAGTACCGCTGTCAACAACACGCCGCTCATCCACAGTCCGAAATCTCCCACGTGTCCTTTGCCACTCAAAAAATTGTACAGCGCGCTCACATGCCAAGGCAGCACCAGTGTGAACAACCAATACAGAGGCAAACCCTTTTCTTGCCACTTGTGGGAAATAAAATGTTTGTGTAATAACAATCCAAAAGCGAGCCCAATGCACAGCAATCGCAGGCCAATGCCAAACAGGTCATTTGCCTGATCCGGATTTCTCCAAATATAGGATAAAAAACAGCCAACTAACGTTGCAGCGGCAAACTTCTCATAAGAGATGTGGTACAAAAGAGTTCGCCGACGGCAAAATGTCACAACGCGGCTCGGCGTGGGCAAACAGATCCACACCGACAGCAACAATTTCCAACAACTATTGGCAATACGGCGACATACCCTTTGCATAGCGGCAGTAACTGTCACGCGAGCTACTTTGCCCTCAGCTTGGGCCTGTTCGAATTCCAATCGTTTTCTTTTGGCCAAGCTAGAAAGGGGATCATCGGGGTCGTAGTGAATATTTTTGGACGTGTCAAATTGCCGTGCAATGCTCAAGGCAAACCAGTTTGCCAGCATACCAGGAATGGCAGCGTGAACAGATGCATAGGGCTCAGACAGGTATTGCCAAACAAGGGCCGCGAAAGCGCCACAACTTGCAGCAACTACAAACGATCGGGCACTGGAGTAAGAACCCGTAATACCAATTAACAAAGGCACAACAACAATGGGATTCCAAAAAACAAACGTCAGCAATACCAGCTCCATAACATTATTGAAGCTTATTGCAGCAACCATTGAGCACGCGCCTAGGGCAAAGGTTACAATGCGCGTGAGTCGAAGCTCTTTGCTGTCAGCAAAAGGGCATTTGCGGAGCGGTTGGATCACATCATGCACCAACGATACGGCTGCGGAGTGCAGATATGAATCAGCTGAAGACATAATAACAGCTAGTAGACCTACAATTCCAACTCCCCTGAGTCCTGGTTCCAAAACGGTATTGATGGCATAAGGTAATGTTAAATTGGGATCGATTTTTGGTTTTATTGCAGCAAT
>JBCCES010000140.1:0-4197 GCA_039030115.1 Myxococcota bacterium | reverse complement strand
TTACATGGACATGATCTATAAGGGGTGTTTTTTTTATTACTCTGGGGATAACAGTATTTTAAGCAAGAATAACGATTCTATTTCCTTATTTAGAAAGCGCATTGATTGTGAATCGACTGCAACAGCATGATGCAAAACTCTGCTATATTCTTCTCGCATCGTAGGCCCAGTGCAACAGCACTTGTCTTTGTCGTGGCCGGCATGTGAGATCACATGTTTTGCAATGGTTTTGAATCTGCGCAACGTGTCGCCGAATTGCCCGCCACCGTTTGATTTGGCGTTCGTCCTCTTCGGGTAATCTGCGGCCCATGGTGTAGCGGCAATACCATTGAAACCAGCCGCGCGGATCGTGCCGTTCGTTGATCCAACCTTTGTCACGCCATGTTTGTAGGGGTTGCGATGCGCGAACGCCAAAATAGTTGAGGGCATGATTAGGTTTTCTGGCAGAGAGCTTGGCATGGGTGAACCAATCTTTTGGGAACTCTTGTTGGCAGTCGGTCATGTAGCATCCTCCAAATACTCCTAGTGCCAGCATCTGTTTGGGGGTGAGCTGAGGTTTGAAATCAGGATGAAAGTTTTCTCCTACCGGTTCGATCAATCTGTATTGATAGCCTTGCTGCATGGTGTCGTAAACAGTAATCATTTTTGGTAACTTCGTCATCTTGTAGATGTATTATTGTTGCTTTTTTTTAGGTGGCCATGGGATAAGCAAGTTTGTTTTTGCTTTGTAAGCTCGGTATTGCGGGTTGTTGCCCCAGCGCTGATCTGCTTTGTTCTCAAGAGGTGGAACGCCACTTACAAAAACAAGCAGCAACGAGATAAACGCCGGACTGATCAGACCCACCAGCGATTGCGTGGTGTTGAGGCCAAACAGGGTGTAGCCGTAAATGCCTGTCCATACCAGGATTTCACCAAAGTAGTTGGGATGACGCGAGTAGCGCCACAAGCCGCTATCAATCCATTTGCCGCTGTTGGCTGGGTCTGTTGTGAATTGATACTTTTGTTGGTCCGCGACTGTTTCAATCATCAAACCAACAAGCCACAGTGCCGCTGCCATGTATGCCAGGGGGCAAATGCGTTTAACACGGTTGGCAAAAAACAGCGTGCTGGGCAGCATGATGATCCAAACGGTGACTCCTTGAAGCAGCCAGAATGCGCCGAACTTCCAGAAATCTGTTCGCATGGCGTCAAAGCGGCTGTCTGAACCTGTTGTGTAAATGCGGATAAACAAAAAGCTTCCTAAACGCATAGCCCATAGGCAGATCATGACAAACAACATGAGATTCGAGGTAGTCGCGGCGTTTTTAGAGAGCCCATAACATGCCACAGCAACAAAAGTGAGGGCATAACAGACATCTGTAAAGCGATCCGTTTGCCACATGTAGGCAGGCAAAAGCACTGCCATATTGATGCTTAGGGAGATCCACAGTGTTGCTAGGGCTGCGTGCATACTGTTTATGAGGTTGTTGGGTTTCTCTGTTTCAGGTGACGGCGGTTTGCGTTTGCTGACGGTGTAACGGGCGCAAAAATCTTGGGTGTGATTTTATCACACTGACAAAAGGTACATAAAAACGTGCTGCGTCCAGCTTGTACCATGCGTGTGATGGGTTGTGTACAGGTAAAGCAAGGCGATCCTTCACGCTGAAATACCTGCAGCTGTTGGGCAAACTGCCCCTTGTGTTCGTGGACCGTGCGATACAGGCGAAACGTAGTTCCTTGATGCGCCACGGCCCTATGCAAGGTGCGTTGCACACACTGCAGCAAGCGTGTTAGCTGCTCAATACCATAGTGGCATGCGGGCACAAAAGGTGATAATTTTGCTGCAAACAGTGCCTCGCAGGCGTAAATATTGCCTATTCCAGCAATCACCTTTTGATCCAGTAACAGATTTTTGATGCAGCGTGTGCTGTGTTGCATCTGTTGTAGCACACTGTGTTGTTGTGTGTTGTTCCAGCGCAGCGGGTCGGGCCCCAGTTGCTGCAGTGTGTTTTGTAGTTCGCATTGAGAAGAAAACGCCCACACGCCGCCAAAGCGCCGTGGATCAACATAGCGCAACTGCTGATCGGTACCCATGAGATCAATGCAAACATGGGTATGGGGTTTCTTGGTCTGTTGCTGCGACACCGCGTGCATGCTACCGCTCATGCCTAACCGTACAAACAGACCCTCCTGTGTGTCGAGCTGCAGCCAGAGCAATTTGCCGTGAGCATGCAGTGACTGCACAGTGCGCCCAGTCAACTGGTTGAGCTGTTGTGCATTTGCTGGCCACCGCAAACGGTGCGGGCTCACACTGACTTTGCCCAAACGCTGTTGCGGCAGCAAAGCAGACAGTTGGCGTCGAACGGTTTCAATCTCTGGGCCTTCAGGCATGTTTGTGTTGTATCTGAAAAAGTGCGAACTGCAAAATGGTTATATGCTTGCCGATAGCCTGCTAAGCTTTAGGCTTACTTTACTTCACCATGCGCATGATCATTTTGTCAAACATGCGATCGCTACACCATCTACGCATAAACAGCGTCAGCGTTGCATATTTTCCTGCAGCATAGCGGGTATTGGGATTATTGGAACGAACGGCTTTAACAACCAGGTTGGTGATCACCTGAGGATCCGAAGCTCCTGAATTTTCATACTGCGTTTTTTGTGCTTTGGCCAGACGGTTTGCCAAGTCGGCATAGGGGCCCGTTCCCGAACGCTTTAACATAGGTTCAAGCATCACTTCGCCAAACTCTGTTTTAATGAGGCCGGGTTCGATAATGACAACATCGATGCCGAATGGTTGCACCTCGAGCCGCAGACAGTCAGACCAACCCTCTAAGGCGTGTTTGGTGGCGTAGTACCAGCTCCCCAACGGAGTATAAATTTTGCCGCCAATGGATGAGATGTTGATGATTTTTCCCGTTTTTTTGGCACGCATAGAGGGCAGCACCAGTTGTGTCAGTCGAGCCAAACCAAACAGATTCACCTCAAATTGATACCGAGCATCAGCAAGCGTTGTCTCTTCGACAGAGCCATACACACCAAAGCCAGCGTTGTTGATCAGAACATCCACACCTCCCTGCTCCTGCTCAATGGTTGCAACAACGGCTTTGATATCCTCCTCTTTGGAGATGTCCATGCGCAGTGGCTTGATTCCCAGCTGTTTGAGATCGTCCATCTGTTCGAGACGGCGGGCAGCTGCATAAACAGTCATCCCCTCTTGTAATAGTGCCTTGGCAAACTCCTTTCCCATGCCCGATGACGCGCCTGTCACGAGTGCAACGCTTTTTTGTGCCATGTTTTCCTCTTTGCTTGCTGCTATTGTTAACGTGATCCGCATGAAGTTTATTCCACACAGCTACTATGGTGGCAAGCTAGCAGTGCAACGTCGAGTACCAGCTAGACTGGGCTGTCAAGAGTACTACGGTAGCTTTTTTTCGAGCTCTCAATAATCAGGAGATTTATTTTACATCCCGATCAGGGCGGAAAACCGAGCTCATTTCTCGCATCCAGCCCCGCGGCAAAGAATGAAGTTGCGCCCGTGTCCGGCAATCAGAATTATTCCGCCCAGTGTGGTTGCCAGCCTCTCGCCGGTCTCTCCGAACAGATCATGGCCGAAGAAGGCCGTCAGTACCAAGGCGGTAATACCGGCAAAGCACAGAGAAATGACTGCGCGGTCCTTATGTTTCCTGCAACCGAGAGAAATAGCGATAAGACTGGTTGGAAGAATTCCGACCAGCATCCATGTATGAAATGCTTCATCGGTCAGCACATGTGAACCCAGGATGGGAAAGAGAACCATTGCAATCGGTAAAATGGCACAGTGAATGCCGCAGGCCACGGACAAAGCGACTGCAGTCACATCAAAGGATTTCTGTAATATCGATCGGTTCATCGTGACTGGATACCACCCCTTTCAAAATATGACCTCACAATCAGTAGGCCCATTTAAATGTCTCTTTGATACAAATCATTTACATACTATAGGTAAGGTTAATGATGTGTCAAATACATTACTCGCCCAAGGCGAGCGAACTGATTTTGGATTTCTGTTTTCTGAAGAAGGATTTCGATTACATTTGGCGGAGCGACCGGGATTCGAACCCGGGATGAAGCATAACCCCATACGCGCTTAGCAGGCGCGCGCCTTCAGCCACTCGGCCACCGCTCCCAAATACATGCTTACTTGTCATGAAGCGTACCAAGGCGGTAAGAAAGCTG
>JBCCES010000139.1:0-4238 GCA_039030115.1 Myxococcota bacterium | reverse complement strand
GCATAACCACCTGTTTGTGTTGCGCGCGTTGCAGTGTGGTATCTTTGTCGCCCAGTGGCCAGGTGACCACCAAATCGGTACGGCCGCTGCCGGTTGCTTGCTCACGATGGATGCTGCCTTTGCTGTTGACCGTGCGTTGCAAAAAGGCCTGCAGCAGCAGTTGCGGGCCGGCCTCTTTGTATTGGAAGGCATCCAACCAACTTTCCGAATGCTCCCGAAAAAAACGCTGAAATGCCAGCAACAACTCGCGCATATCAAGAGGTTCACCAGGGTGCGATAACATCGGAGTCCGCGCCGAAATGCGCTCTTCCCAACCTCCTACCAAAGCGCGAGGAATGACTTCGCGGTAAATAGGATTGGCGATCATGAGTGTGTTGGTATCATCTTTGCGTACAAGACCCAAATCCTTGCAATACTCAACATCTTGCAAACTCATTGCCAAATCTTGAGAACTGACAATCGAACCAATTACTCGATGCACTCGATCTTAAGGCAGCCAGCGGCGATCACAATAGCTGCTGCGCAGCTGGCGCAACACTGAAATAAGCGTATCGCCCACCAAGGCATCTATCTCATCGATAAGCAACACAATGGGCTTGCTGTTGTGTTCGCACCATGACATCAATAACAGTGTCTATCTTCAAAACACTCAACGCATAGTTTGCTGTCAGAAGAACACCACGTACCTGCAGGGCAATCTCTCTGTCGTTCACAAGAATCCGACGGCCCACCTTCGCATGATGTTGTGCTGATCAATCCGACCAAACACAAACATGCCCACGCAACATGACGGACAAAATTAGACAGCCACCCAGCTGACATCACCCGCTCCTATCCGTTTGACCACAGGGTAGGGGCCGCTCAAGTCCACCACCGATGAGTCACGACTGACAATACTACCCACATCCAGGATGAGATCAAGGCCATGACCGAAGTGATTGCTTATCTCTTCACAGTTGTTCAACAGCCTATCCTCCAAATGTGTTGACGTGGATACAATAGGCTTACCATAAATACGCGCCAGAGCAAGTGTTACGGGGTGATTGGGTACGCGAATACCCACTGTTTTACGCTTGGATTGAAAAACATGAGGCACCTCCGGCGTGGCTCGCAAAATAAATGTATAGGGACCTGGCAAATAACGCTTTAAAATCCGATACGCTTCGTTTTCAACTAAGGCATACCGCGCAATATCAGACAAATCGGGACAAATAAACGACAAAAGATGTTCTTTGGAAAGGCTACGCAATCGATAAATGCGATCGATGGATTTTTCATGAGAAATACCACACCCAATGCCATAATTGGTATCTGTTGGATAGGCAACTACCCCTCCTTTCTCTAACATGGCTGCAGCACGAGCAATCAAGCGAGGTTCTGGAAATTCGGGATCAACACGCAAACGCTTGCAACTGGGTTCCATAGAAAGTCTCATAAGATTGACGTGACATCCCCTCCAGTTTTAATTATATCACAAAAACAAGCCCTTGCCACCAAGCTCAAAGAAAACGAAACTAAGGGATATGACGACATTAACAAATCGATCGTTCTCTGGTGTGCAGCCCAGTGGCCATCTGACAATTGGCAACTACGTCGGGGCTTTACAGCAATGGCAACATCTACAACACAAGAGCCACTGTCTGTTTTGCGTAGTTGATTTGCACACATTAACCCTGCCTGAAAGCATGTCTCCACAACAGCGATCCCACAAGATTCGACAGGTAGCCGCTTTGTATATTGCCTGTGGTATTGACCCTGACAAAAGCACGCTCTTTGTGCAATCCCACGTGGCCCAGCACTCGCAACTGGCATGGATTTTGAACTGCGTGACACCTGTTGGATGGTTGTCTCGCATGACCCAATACAAAAGCAAATCCACCCAAACAAACAGTGTGGGGGCCGGGCTTCTCAATTATCCCGTTTTGATGGCAGCAGATATCCTCCTGTACGACACCCATCAGGTACCCGTAGGGAACGACCAAAAACAACATGTGGAAGTCGCTTGCGACATTGCCAAACGGTTTAACCACCTGTTTGGTGACACCTTTCGTATTCCCAAAGTTGTCATCGGCCAAGTGGGTGCACGTATTATGGGATTAGACGATCCCACAAGCAAAATGAGCAAAAGCACAGCTCAGATAAAATCTGGACATGCCATTGGATTGCTAGACGATGAAAAAACTCTTCGCAAGGCCATTTTTTCTGCTGTAACCGACTCCAACACCCAAGTGCAATGGGATAATCCATCTGCTGGCGTTGCCAATCTGCTCACCATTTATCAGTCTCTTACAAGGTGCAACAAGCAAGAATTGCAACAACGTTTTGAAGGCAAAGGCTATGGGCAACTCAAACAGGGTGTGCTTGATGCGGTCATGCAGACATTGCAACCCATTCAATCTCGCTACAATGAGGTGATGTCCGATGAAAGTTATTTGGATTCCATTTTACATAAAGGACAACAACGAGCACACGATTTGGCGCAAAAAAAGATGAAACAGGTGCACGAACGCTTGGGTATTGGCCCAACATAGGAGACATCATGGCGGGGCATAATAAATGGTCAAAAATCAAGCACAAAAAAGGGCATGCCGACGCCAAACGCTCCAAGCTATGGACCAAGTTGGTTCGTGAGATGACAGTAGCTGCTCGGCTAGGTGGACCCGACGCAAGCGCCAATCCCCGCCTGCGCAAAGCTGTACTCGAAGCCCAACGGGCCAACATGCCCAAAGATAACATTGCACGTGCCATTGGGCGTGGAAGCGATCCCAAGCAGGGGGATCAATACGAAGAACTGGTATATGAAGGCTACGGGCCCGGCGGTGTAGCAGTGCTCGTGGAGTGTTTAACAGATAACCGCAACCGCACCATTAGCGATGTGCGTGTCGCGTTTAACAAAAACAACGGTCAGCTAGGGCAAAGCGGCTGTGTACAGTTTGAATTTCGGCAAGAGGGGCAGTTGCTGTTTGAAAAATCTGCCCAACAACCTCAACTAGAAGATGACCTGCTGCAAGTGGGCCTGGAAGCAGCCATTGACGACGTGCGTGCACAAGAAGAGGACCTACTCGTCACATGCCCGACACAGCAATTTCACACAGTACTGCAAACCTATGAAAAAGCAGGTTTTACACCCAAGCAAGCGCAACTGGCCCGCGTGGCACAAAACGAGATTCACCTGCAAGGAGAGCAGCTAAAACAGCTGCTGATTCTACTCAACGAGCTAGAAGATTTAGATGATGTGCAGCAGGTACACAGCAACGCCACATGGAATGATAGTGACGCAGCCAAACTGTGGGAAGGGTAACAACTATCGATAAAAGATAATCTCCAGTGCTAAACGCCCCTCTCTCCCTTTCGAAAACAACCATCTGCTCCCGTCATGGCTGATGGCTATTCGATTACAGCCACCGTACTGTTCGCAGTTAAAACTCTCACGCGGCTTTGTTATAGGACTTGCACATGCATTTCTGCTTGCACTGATGTCTGCCATGCTCCATACCCCCAGCCTGTCATATTTTTCTTCTTCTTTTGCAAGAAGAGTTCCGTTAATATCGCCCGCTGAAAACAAAAATCGTCCATCTGGGGTGAATGCAAGGCCAGCTACAGAGTTCTTATGCAGGCCCAACTTTTTGAAGCACACAGGGTTTTCTCTGTTTTTAATATTCCATAACTCAATTTTCGATGAAGATAGACCGCTATATAATCCAGCAGCCAGCATCTCTCCATTAGGATGAACAGCAACACTTTCTACCCTATCTTTCAATATTATGCTTCCAGAAAACTTTACTTGGTTTTCTGATATACTCCATAGTTCTACTAACCCATTCTGACGAGAGTCTCCTAAAGATAACTGAGGCCGCAAGTTTTCACCGAACAATACGAGCGTCTTTCCATCGGGGTGAAAGATGCCTGCTGTAGGACTGAGTGTTCGGGGGTTAAATTGTATGAACGTTTTATCTCTTAGATTCCGCACGAATATGGAGTTGGTTGAATCTGATGGTAACATCAATCTGCTTCCGTCGGGACTTAAGGCAAACCATCTCAATCGAAACCCGAGGCCGGACGATTCAACTATTTTTTTTCCTACATTGTTAACAGAGCTGCTAAAAACATTATTTCTATTGTCCCCCACTATTAACTCTCCACCAGGAGTCCATAAGACTCCATGAAATCCCCTGTTCGAGTTTATTTCGCTCTGCAACTGCAGTGTCTCTGTTTCCCACACTTTGACCAAATCTTTT
>JBCCES010000138.1:0-4244 GCA_039030115.1 Myxococcota bacterium | reverse complement strand
AGGCTAAAAAATAGCTATCGCTACTCAAGCACTCTGGTTTACAACAACTTTTCCTGGCCGCAGGGCTTAACCGACAAGCATAGGCAGGTGATCGAGGCAAAAGCGCAGGCTGTGCTTGATGCGCGGGCACAGTATCCGCGCAGCACATTGGCGGATCTTTACGATCCGCTGACCATGCCGCCTGTGTTGCGTAAGGCGCATCAAGCGTTAGATAGGGCTGTTGATCGGGCGTATCGGCCGCAGCCTTTTGTTGATGAGCGTGGGCGGATGGAGTTTTTGTTGCAGCTTTATCGGCAGTATACGGGGCAGCTTGTGGCTGGGGATGAGGGGGAGTAAGCAGCTTTGCTTGTTGCTCACCGCTTGGCACCTGGTGTGGCTTTGTGTGCATCTGCTTCGTCTAATCTTCTGTTTTCGCGAAACTCTGACATTTTGGCATCTTCTGTGACGTGTTTACGGGTCTTTTCTTGGTTGTAACGCTTAACCTGCTGCGCGGCAGGTTTGGGCAGCACCACGAGAAAATCGGTGCCCATGCCGCGCATGGCATTGGCGTATACGTCGCCGCCCGACAGCAGCATGGTCTGTTTGACCAGTGGCAACCCGTAGCCATGGCCTCCCTTTTTGCGGCTGCCACCGGCTTGAAACCCCCGCAGTAGTCCGCGGTTGCCCATGCCGTCGCCGGTGTCGCCAACATGCACGTAGTGGTTGGTTGGGTCTTGCGGTACATCTTCAAACCAGATGCGAATCGTCTGATCGGGCGCTGTGTGCTCACGTGCGTTTTTGATGAGATTGCCAAAGGCAGGCACCAGATAATCTTTGTCTGAAAACACCAGCAAGCCCTCTAGGTCGTACTCAACATCGGCATATTTCTTTTTTGTATCGGGAACCCCGTAGCTGCAGGCTTGCGACACACAGCTATGCAAATCCAGTATCTCTGGATTCCAGTTTAGTTTGGTCGGATCCGTGCGATTTTCAGACATCAGCTTGCGATTAAAGGCAAACCCCTGCTTGCTAGACTCCATGAGTTCATTGCCCATATCTCGCAAACGCAAATACTCGGTTCGCTTTTTACGTTTAAATCGACGTTCACCCTGCGCCAATGTCGCATGATCACCCCCCGCAGCAGCCTGAACATTCGCCTGCATATCCGCCACCTGCTGATGCGCCGCAATCAGATCATCCATGTTCTCTTGCAACCGCCGCCCAGCCATCCCCATTTTGACCAACGGCCGATTAATCTCATGCCCCACAAATGCCTGCCGCGCATGAAACACCGCCGCCCGCAAATACCCCTGCGCCTCACGCACCCCCGCCAGCACCACGCCCAGCACCACACAAAAGCCACCCATCAACAACACCCCCGCAGGCGCCTGCAGCAGCATCTCCCCAAAGTCACCACCACCCACCATAAGCCCCAATGCCCCCCCCATCACACTACCCAACAACGACAACGGCCACGCCGCCATGTTGTCCATTAAAAACAGCACCAACAACAACGCAACAAACCACATCAACGCACTCCCCGTCGACATATTGATTATCTCGCTATGTACAGTAGTCTCCCGCATCATCTTCACCAACGTCTTATTCGATTGCCGCGCAAGAGCCGCCGCCTCCGTCAGCGTTTCTTTCGAATACTTCTGCCACAGCAAGGCATCTGCCAACACACTATTTAACCGAGTCAACTGCACATCAAGCGACTGCGTTTTCCCCACAATATCCTGCTCCTCCTGCGCCGTCAGCTTAGGACTAACAGCCACAGAAAACGCCGCAATTCCCGACCACCCAAGCGTCAGCATGACAACCACATAAAGATGCTGATACCGTTTCACAGCAGCAGCCCCCTTCAAATGATCAAGAAACAGCATCGGCACCCACCCCAAAGCAACCACTGCACTCGCAATAAAAACAGCAGAACTATAAGGCTCATGCGGATCAACCCAGGCAAAAAAAGGCGTGAGAACAAACAAAATTCCCAAACAGGCAATAACCTTGTAAGGAGGCTGATAGGCCAGCAAACGCTCGCGATAGAATTCCGACACATTGTAGGGCAATTGCCAGCATGTTCTAACAAAGAATAGATAGGTCAATTTTGCAAACCTCCATGTAGATCGCACAGCTTGTTGTGTAAGCAGACTCCGGAAAAATTGTCTGCGTTTGGCATGTCGTTTGCGTACCATCTTGATATACTTTTGCATGCGTGGGTCTTTGAGTTCGTCTTTGCCAAAGTGGAGCTCTTCGGGTTTATCGAATCGTCGGGCGATGCTAAAGGCAATGAGGTTGGCTAGTAATCCTGGGATAGTTGCACCGATGTCCACATATGTACCTAACCCTGTCTTCCAAGTAACGGTTGTGATGGCACCACTTATTGCTGCAATGGCAAACGATCGAATGCTGGAGCGATAACCTACAATGCCAGCAAATAGGGGAACAACAGAAATTGGTATCCAAAAATTAAATGCAGCTAATGTTAAATCCATAATACTTTTAAAGCTAATTGCTGCAACCATAGAAGCTACCCCAAGGAATAGTGTTACCAAACGCGTCAATTTAAGTTCTTGACTGTCGTGCAAAGGCTGTTTCCGTAAAGGCTGTACGACATCATGCACTAATGACACAGCGGCTGCATGTAAAAAAGAATCGGCTGAGGACATGAATATGGAGAACAGGCCTATAATGCCCAAACCTTTTATCCCTGTAGACAACACCATATCCACAGCGTAAGGAAGAGTTGTATGAGGATTATTTGCAGGCGAAATGGTGGCGACAGACAGAGCTATCAGGCCAATTAAAGTGATTACTACTGCTTCAAGAACACCTGTCACTTTCCAGGAAGTATGGGCCTGTTGGACATCTCGTGCCATTAAAAAACGTTGCATGCGTGCTGGGTCCATGTACGGGATTGAAATAACAAGAAAAATAAACACGTATTTCCATAAATCATTGTGCGATAGTACTGCAAAATGGCTAGCTGAAACAGCGTTGTAGATACCTGTGTACCAACCGGCCTGCCATAGGGATTTGCAAGCAACAATAGGAATGGCAATAATTAAAACGGCAAATTGGATAAGATCTGTAGCTGTTACGGATCGAATACCACCAAATGCCGAGTAGATCACTACAATACCGCAGGCAATAACGACACCCCATACCTGGGACAAATTTAAAAAATAGTAGAAAACATAACCGATGGCCCCGATTTGAGCGCCAACCGAACCAACAGATTTAGCCGCTCCTGTAATACCAGTAACCATACGTCCGGGTTTGCCGTAGAAATCTCCCATCATTTCACCCACTGAGAGCTTTTTGTGAAATCTCATAACGTGAGGAGCAATGAACCAGGCCATTATCATTTTGCTGATGGGATTTCCTAAAAAAACGATTACCCAGATGAGTCCCCCAGCAAAAACTTTTTCTGCTAGACCTAAGGTACCGGCCCCCCCCAGTACAGTCGCAAACACAGCCGCCACCAAAACCGTCGTGCTGTAACGCTTCCGATCCCCAATCACGTAATCTTTCATGGTCTTGATGCCGCGCCCGTAATATAGTCCGACCACGAGTGTGACCAGTAGGTATAAAGCAACAATGGCGTTGTCTAGTGTGAGCAGATGTGACATGGTGTATGGTTCCTCCTTTTAGTTTGAAACAAGCTTTATACTCATCTACAGGCCAGGGTTTTGTTTTTTAACTCTTTCAATACAAACACTGGCGCTTTTTTTAATTTAGCCGTTTTTTTTCGCAAAAGAAACTATTGGTGTATCGGTTTTGTGTTGAAGGGGAATTTTGCGGTGATGAAGTGTGATGCCAATTTTATTAAACATGTTGATAAATCTAATGAACCACGTTGCTTTTCGACACACATTCCGCATATCTTTCGCATAAGATTTTGACTTTTTGATATTTTTTTATTTCGAGATCCATCAATATATTTCTTGACTGCTTCTTCTGTTACTGCTGCTACCGTGGTACAGAAATATCCACGAGACCATATGTAGCAGCTCCAATAGCATTTCTTGAGTTCTGGGAATTCCCGCTGGATGAGATAAGAACTCTTGCCTTTTAAATACTATGCGATCTTTGCTACAGATTTCTTGAAGCAGCTGCTGCAAGGCTCTCAAAAAAATAGACGATTTGCTTGCAACCCTGCCGCGACATAGGCCTGCAAGAGAAAATTTGCTAAAATATAGGTAGGAGGTTGCACCCATGCCACAACTCATTCGCTTTGATTGGGCCATCAAGCACATTTT
>JBCCES010000137.1:0-4309 GCA_039030115.1 Myxococcota bacterium | reverse complement strand
TCGTGCCCTGGCCAGAGACGTGGGCAAAGCTGTTGGTGTGCCGGCCCATTTGGCGGGGTTGCGGCGCACGCACAGTGGTTGTTATGCTTTGGCAGATGCCCTGTGTGGCAGCGACTTGTCTCAAGCCTCTGTGTTGTTGCAGGCCATGCTGACTGGCGTGGAGGCTGTACCTGGTTTGCCACAGGTTGCCGTCTGTGAGCGTGAGGCCAACGAGCTGCGGCATGGGCGAAGTATCGTGTCAAATCAGGAGCACGCGCAGTGTTGGCAGCGCACGCAGTGCCTTGCCGTAGCCCATTGCAACAATGCCCTTGTGGCCTTGGTGCGCCAAAAAGGGGATCAATTGTTTCCTGTACGTGTCTTTGCGGTGAGTTGATCAAAACTTAAGAAAAACCGAGTATTTTGTGTAACTCATATGAGTTAGGAGTAAAAATGAGTAATCAATTTTTGCCCCCTTGCTTGAGAGCTTCGATGAGTTGGGGGCAGAGCTCAAAGTCCCCACACGGTGATCTGTTTGCCGTCGGGGGCTGTTTCGTGTTTGACCCAGATGCGCTCGTCCCACGATTTGCCTTCGCGGCGGTCGAAGATGAGCAGGTGACCCTCGGTGGCGCCGCATGTGTCCATGTAGCGAGACGTTTGTTTCAGTCCCTTGGTCATGATGGTGTCGGCGCCATCGTTGCGGTGAGTGAGCTTGAGTTCCAGCACAATGATTTGTTTGTTCTGTTTATGAGCAAGCGGCCAGGTGATGATCAAATCGGTTCGCCCCCGCCCCAAGGCATACTCGCGGGCAAGGGTACCGCCCCCGTTGATCACCCGCTGCAGAAACGCTTGCACAATCAAATGGGGTCCCGCTTCTTTGTACTGAAATCCTTCCAGCCAACTGTCGGAGTTCTCGCGGAAGAATTGTTGAAACTCCGTTATCAGCCGCTTCATGCACAACTGACCCTCTTGATCTACGTAGGCGGGGCGGCGTAGCTTGATATTCATTTGAAAGTCAAATGCCAGCTCGCGCGGGATGATCTCGCGATAGATGGGATTACCAAACGACAGCTCGCCATTGTCTGCTCGCTTGAGCAGCCCCAGGTCGACCACATATTCTGCGTCTCGCGCATGAATCAGGGTGCCATCTCCGCGCAACATGGGTTCAATCACGCGCCGCACCCGCTCTTGTTTAAGCTTGTCGGTGAGCTGCTCCAGATGGGTTTCGCGCCGTTGAATCATCTTCTCTTTGGCAGCCTCCATATGTTGGAGTGTGATGGTTTGACTGCGATCCATGCCTATCTCACTGCGAAAGCAGGCTTCGTAGGCCAACGCGTTTACCAGCCACGGCTGCCCTTGCGTGAGCTCAAACACGGTTTCGCACACACCCTCTTCAAATTGTTGGCCTGTTTCTTGGGTGTGCTGCGCGTAGAGTGTTTTGACATCCTCTTGTGAAAAATCTCCTAAACGCAGCGAATCTGACTTAATATTGAAGGGGCTGCCTGCCGCAGCCAATCGTTGCAGTTCGGGTCGATCTTGGGGATTGACACGGTAGTCGCGAATGTCGCGCATGCCGCACAAAATGGTGCTTTGGAGAAAGGGCGTGGTCATTCGATTGATATAGCCAGACCGCAGCTGACGCAACATGGAGATCAAGGTTTTTCCCACCAGGGCATCCGCTTCGTCCATGAGCAGCACGATGGGTTTGCTGCTGTGTTGGCACCATGCCGACACAACGGCGTGAAACGCTTTTAAGGGGCCCGCCCGCCCCAGAAAACGCTCCCAGTTGTCATCGACAAAGGGGTCTTGCAGCTGCTGCAGGCTTTGCATGCCTAACTGATATAAGATAGCCCGCATGCCTTCGGCAATGTCCTCTTCGGCTGCCTGCGCCTCTTCTACATTGATGTAGACACAGCGCAGCTGGTTGCCTTTGTTAAGGTGATGTGCCAGTGCTTGCAGGCAGGTGGTTTTTCCTGTTTGCCGAGGGGCGTGCAGCAGAAAATATTTTTCCTGATCGATGAGCGATAAAATTTTGGGCAGATTCCAGCGCTGTAGCGGGTCAAGGCAGTAGTGTTTGGCCAGATTCAACGGGCCTGTGGTATTAAAATAACGCATTGTGCTGTCAGTGTATCACAACACCAGCAACAGGCATTACCCCTGCTTGAGGGCTTCAATGAGCTGGGGCACGGCTTGCTTGGCGTCGGCCACAAGGCCGTAGTCGGCAGCGTCGAAAATGGGGGCTTGCTCGTCGGTGTTGATGGCCACCACTACCTTGGCATTGCGAATGCCTGCCAGGTGCTGAATAGCCCCGGAGATGCCCACGGCAATATACAGGTCGGGTGCAACAATTTTGCCTGTTTGCCCCACCTGCCAATCGCTTGGGACCCAGCCGGCGTCGCATACCACCCTGCTGGCCCCTACAGCAGCGCCAAGTACATCGGCTAAGGGTTCAATGAGTTGGGCAAAACCCTCTTTGCTGCCCACGCCCCGACCGCCAGAGACCACAACCCGCGCTTGGGTGAGCTCAGGGCGTTCCGATTTCACTGGGTCAAATTGAACAAAGTGCATGCCGCATGAGCCTGGATCGGCTTTGCACTCTTGCACTGTGCCTGCTTTGCTGAGGGGCTTGGCCGGTTCAAAAGCTGAGGCACGTACGGTAAGAACCTTAACGGTTGTATTGATTTGCAAAGTTTCTTGCACGTTGCCTGCCCATACATTGCGACAAAACGTCTGTTCATCGATGATTTTATGCACGTTAGAAACCATGCCTGCTTGCAATCGAACAGCTACACGGGGCAGGGTTTCGCTGCCCCACACGTTGCCAGCTGCCCATACATGAGAGGCTTGTATCTGTTTGGCCACATCGGCAATCACTTTGGCGCAGGGTTGGGCCAGGTGGTGTTGCAATGTTTTGTGTGAAGCTGTGTGAACTTGCTGTACATGGGGGGCTAGCTGTTTGGCAGTTTCGGTTGTATCGCTGTTGCCTAACACCAGACCATGCAGCTCTCCTTTTATGCAAGAAGCTGCCTGAATGAGGCGCAGGATTTCTGAGTTCAGTTTGCCTTTTTGCGACTGTACAACAATCAAATGCTTTGGCATGTTAAATCCCCTTGTTTTGGGCAACGACAAAATTTTTCTGTCAAAGCCCGTTTGGTCTTTGTTTGGCTAGACAACATGCCTAGCAATCCCGCTTGCGGGTGCTTTGCCATGTTAAATCACCCTGGCTTCCTGCTGAAGTTGCTTTAACAGTGTGGGTACATCGGGCATGCGTTGCCCTTTTTTCTTTTTCTCTACCAGCTGCACCTGCTTGCAACAACAAGCCGTTTTGCCGTTCCAGCCTAGCTCGGAAGCTTCTAGTGTCTGCAGGGGCTTGGTTTTGGCTTGCATAATAGCAGGCAAGGGGGCAAACCGGGGTTCGTTGAGGCGCAGGTCTGCCGTAATGACACAGGGAAACTCCACATCGACTGTTTGCAAGCCTCCGTCAGCTTCTCGTGTTACCCGTGCCTTTTTATCACTGATTTCAATCTTGCTCGCTTGCGTGGCTTGGCCCACCTGCATGCGCTCTGCCAGCATTTCGGCGATTTGGTGACCATCTTTGTCCGAAGCCTGTTTGCCCATTAGCACCACGTCGGGCTGCTCTTTTTGTACAACGCCATAAAGCAACTCAGACACTGCCAGTGCATCCCATGGAGCGGTGGCTTTGACCAAAATGGCTCGGTCGGCCCCCATGGCCAAGCTGTTGCGTAGCTGCTCTTCCACTTCGGTGGAGCCGATGCTTACCACCACCACCTCGGTATCGGGCTGTTTCTCTTTGATCTGCACCGCTTCTTCAACAGCAATGGCATCAAAGGGGTTGACTACAAACGGGCCATCCCAAGCGAGGGATTTGCCATCAGAGGCCACTTGCACGGGGGATTCGTAATCAGCTACACGTTTGATGGTAACAAGAATTTTCATGCTGTTTGCCTGCTCTTACTAAGCACAACAGCTCAGACAGGCAAAAAATTCCCTTTGGAGGTTCTTCTCTATACCGATCGCACCAAAATAAGTATCACGCCATGGCTATAAGCCCCACACGGTGATTTGCTTGCCATCAGAAGATTGTTTCTGCTTAACCCAAATGCGTTCATCCCATGATTTGCCGGTGCGGCGATCGAAAATCAGTAGGTGGCCTTCAGGTACGTGAAAGCGCTGCATGTAAGCAGCTGTCTGTTCCAGCCCCTCGTTCTTCGCATCCGCCACAACTGATGATAAACTAATTTGCCCTTTTTTCGTCTATTACATGATAGCTGCTCCTAGTGAGAGGACGCACTTTCAGTCGCTCCTGGTTTTT
>JBCCES010000136.1:0-4352 GCA_039030115.1 Myxococcota bacterium | reverse complement strand
GTTGCTGGGTGTAGGTGCCATGGTGGCGGCTATAAGTTTTCAGAATATCTTTGTACTTTGGCTTGCAGCCTTGGTTTTTTGGACGCCGGTTATAGTACCTTCCTTACTAGCAGGAATTTTAGGACACTACTCTAGCACCCGATCGTTTGTAATTGCGGCAGTTGTGGGTTTGGGAACCGTCTGGATTTGGAAAATTTTTCTCGGGCAATATATTTCCATCAACGCAACCATCCCTGCTTTGTTGGCCAACTTTATTGCTTTCGTCATAGCGCGTCAGTTTGACACGTCTAAAAACATTTACTACGACCCCGACGATATGATGGCGCCGCTGGCCAAAGCTAAAAAAGAGGAAGAAGAGAAGCTGCAAGCGGCAGGCAAGCTGCCAGCGTTCAGTCTTGCTAATTGGCTCTCTCGAAGCATGCAATCCGTCTGGCAGAGATGTGTATACGCTGTTTGCACGCCGGTGCGGTTGATGCACGTTTGCCGTCAGTGCGCCAAAATGGGCGTGCTGCCGCAAGATCGACTGGGGTGGTGCACGATTTTTATTTGCTTTCTTCCCTATTTTCGGGGGTGGATACCGGCGGATTCTCCTGTGCGATCGGCGTTTGCTGCAGTTACCATTGTCTCTTTATCGTTTGGCTTTGCCCTGTTATTCAGCGAGGCTGTGATATTGGAATATGCCAGATGGCGAAAGTATCTTCCTGGGTTTTGGTTTGCAGCATTCACCCTTGCTTGGCCCATGCAGCTGATGTGTCTGTTTGTTGCTAGTCAAGCCAACGGCATCGTTTTGCTGTTATGGATGTTTAGCATTGGTTTGGGGATGGTGATTTTGGATGCGCGATCCGGATTCCATTTGGGAATCTGGAGTAGTGTGTTGGCTGTAGGAATCATGTGGTACATCTCCCCTCAAGCGGTTTCGTATATTCCCAGTCACATGCCGTGGGATGCTGTATGTGTGGGCGGTGTTATTGTATATTGTCTGGCCACGTTTCCTCCTCTGCGTTTGGCTGCCGAATGGGCCATTTCAGAAGCGTTGCGCTTGAAATGCGGCATTTTGAATCACGACATTAAAAGCCCTGCGATGCAGCTTGTTAACAAGGGCAGAGCGTTGCAAAACCACCTGCCAGAGATGATCGAGGCGCACAGGAAGCATTCGCTGTCAGACCCAACGCTCACACAAAAAACCAGACAGGTGTATGAGCGTCTGTCGGCCATCGGTGGTGAGTTGTGCAACCTATCTCAAGACATCTACGATTTTTCCGAAACTCTGTTGCGGGAGATGGCCGACCCCACGAGGCTCTTCTCGAAGAAGCAGGTTGTTTCTGTGAAGGATGTGTGTCATAGGGCTTGCCTGTATGGTCTGACCTCCGAGCAGCGTGAACGTGTGAAGTGGACAGGCAAGAGCATGCTTGTGTATGTCAATTCCCTCTTTTTGGCGCATACGATTGTGAATTTGGTGCGCAATGCGCTGCAGCATTCACCCCCTGGTAGCACGGTGGAGGTGTTTGTGAGAATTATAGATGGGGAGGTAACCTTAGTGGTCAGAAATCCAGGCAAAGGGATTTCTCTGAAGCAGCAGCTGGATCTGTTTAAGCCCTTTGTGACCTACACGGAAGGGGGCACAGGAGCGGGCTTGGGCTTTGTGCAGATGTTCATGACGCAGTCGGGAGGCCGTGTGTATGTGGTTTCCACGCAGGGCACAGGTGCTTGCTTTTGTTGTGCTTTTCCGGATGTGCCCGCCAAGGAGATGGCCAAGTACGAGGAAGAACAAAAGCAAAAAGAAGAGGCAGCGTGAGCGGAATCACTGCATGTAAAAGTACATGAAGAAAGTTTTTTTATTATTGGCCACGAAACGTTTTGCAAGATGAGAAAAAAACGCAAAGAAGCACTAGACAAGATGTTAAAGCATCGGATAGCATAATAATAGATGTATCAATAAACACTTAAAAAAAAAGGAGAAAACCAATGAACAATCCCTCAAAAATGCCTTGTTGTTATTCCCCCAGTACGGTGTTGTGTATAGACGATGACAAGCAAGACCTGTGTGACATGGCTGTGTCGTTGGCACTAAAGAACGTCCGTTATCGGTTACAATTGAAACCGGATGTGATGTTAGATCTCATCAATAGTCAAAAAAGCCCTTGGCGCCCGGACCCTGGCAAGGAGATCTACAATGCCAATCGGTTTGAGCGCGTGTGCGTGGCGGTTGTGGACTATAACATGCCTGGGCTGAATGGTCTGGAGTTTTGTAAAAAGCTGCATGTGCCTAGTATCCGGCGCATTATCGTGTCTACGGATTTGCCACCAGCAGAGGCTACGAAGGCTCTCCAGGGCAACTGGATTCGTGCTCATCTGTCTAAGGGAACAGCAGACACCATGCCGGCGTTGCAGACGTTGATAGAATGCAGCATCGCCGAGCACTTTTGTGAGGAGTCGGGCACATTTCAACAAGCGGGGGAAGAGGCAGGTAGTTGCCTGACAGATAAATACTTTATCAAATGGTTCCGTCAGATGTTGGATGTTTTGAAAGCCGAGGAGTATTACCTGTTGGATGCAGCAGGGACGTTTTTGTTGTGTACCAACCGACGAGAAGTGTATGGATTGTGTATACGCACACTGCCGCAACTGCAGCAATTAGCACAGCAAGCGTCAGAAAAAGGCGCACCTAAGTACATTGTAGAGGGTCTGAAGAGAGGCCAGTGCATGCTTTGTCCACCCGATCCGTGTGCGCAACAGTTGACAGAGAGCTTGCCGTGGGGGCGGTGCGTGCTACCTGTTAGGCATGTTTTGACAGAGGGTAAACAGAACTATTACTGCAACTGGAGCGCGGGTCTGTTTGATGTAGACAACAGCCAGATCACGTCGTTTTACCAGTACCAAGAACAGCACCCCGATTGATCTATTCTATGAGGCAGTGGCGATTTCCGCTATAGAGTTGCTATAACAAACAACCGCTCGCCTCTCTTTTTAAGCTCTATTCTTGCGTGTAAAGTAAAGTTGCAACACGTGCAAGCTTGCCATAGGGATTCAAGGTGCCCATCAGTTGGAACGAGATCCGAAAACGTGCCATCGAGTTTTCGCAAGAGTGGCACAATGCCACGCGAGAAAACGCCGAGGCGCAATCCTTTTACAATGATTTTTTCAATGTCTTTGGCATTTCACGCCGCCGTGTTGCCACATTTGAAGAACCTGTCAAAAAGTTGGGCGACAAGCGCGGCCGCATGGATCTATTTTGGAAGGGCGTGCTGTTGGTCGAACAAAAATCGGCTGGCAAAGACTTAGCAAAAGCCAAGGCGCAGGCGCTAGACTATTTTCCCCACCTCAAAGAGGAGGAGCTGCCGCGCTATGTTCTTGTTTCTAACTTTCAACGGTTTCAACTTTACGACCTGGAGCAGAGAACACACGTCGCCTTTGCACTCAAGGATCTGCACAAAAACGTCGAGCATTTTGGCTTTATCGCCGGCTACCAAAAGCGGGAATTCAAAGACCAAGATCCGGTGAATATCGAAGCCTCGGAGCTCATGGGTCGCCTGCACGACCAGCTCAAAGAGGTTGGTTACGAAGGCGACAATTTAGAGCTTCTTCTCGTACGCTTGCTGTTTTGCCTGTTTGCCAACGACACGGGGATTTTTGAAAAAGGCATCTTTACCCAGTTTATTGAGCAGCGCACGCAACCAGACGGCAGCGACCTAGGTTCCCGCTTAGCCCACCTGTTTCAAACCCTCAACAAACCCCACGCAAAGCGCGCCAAAACGCTAGACGAAGACTTAGCGCGGTTCCCCTATGTCAACGGCGCTCTGTTTGAGCGCCCCCTTCTCATTGCCGCCTTTAACAGCCGCATGCGCACAGCACTGCTGAAGGGATGTTACTTCAACTGGAGCTTTATCTCCCCCGCCATCTTCGGCTCCCTATTCCAAAGCGTAATGGACAAACAAAAACGGCGCGGCATCGGCGCCCACTACACCACCGAGCAAAACATTCTCAAGGTGATCCGCCCCCTGTTTCTCGATGGACTTTACGCCGAGTTTGCCAAGGTCAAACACAACCGCAAAAGGCTGTTGGAGTTTCACAAAAAACTAGGCACGTTGCGCTTTTTTGACCCCGCATGCGGCTGCGGCAACTTTCTGATCATGGCCTATCGCGAGCTGCGCGAGCTAGAAATTCAGGTGCTGCAGGCGCTTTATCCACAAAAACAAAGGGTGTTGGATGTCAGCGATCTGTCTCGCATTGACGTCGACCAGTTCTACGGCATTGAGCTCGAGGAATTCCCTGCCCACAGGGCCACCTCGGCAATGCGGGCGGGGAATTCCTCTAGCTCAATGCCGTAGAACTGGTCGACGTCAATGCGAGAC
>JBCCES010000135.1:0-4434 GCA_039030115.1 Myxococcota bacterium | reverse complement strand
TGGCAAGGAGATGTTGGCCATTTGCAGGACGCTTGCGTTCAATTTGCCGATGCGCTGCCGTTTTATGGCACTCTTGTGGGCTGTTGGGATTGCCCGTTGGTACAGGGCGTTTTACATCGCACAAAGAGCCGCTGGCTCAGTTACGGACTGGATTCGCAAGCCCACTATTCTGCAAGGGAGATCCAACAGGAGGGTTTGCACACCTCTTTTGAGGTGTGCAAAGGTCAACGCTCCTTGGGGCATGTTCGTTTGCAATTGGCGGGAGAACACAACGTGCGCAATGCATTAGCGTCCATTGTTGTGGGTGATGTGCTGCAGATTCCTTTTGATCGATCATGCCAAGCTCTTGCAGAGTTTGCAGGTATCGCCAGGCGTTTTAGTGTCGTAGGGCAGGCGAGCGGAATCACCATTGTGGACGATTATGGGCATCATCCAACGGCCATTCGTGCTGTGTTGCAAACAGCTTCGCAGGTGTTTTGTGGAAAACGGTTGGTTGTTCTGTTTCAGCCCCATCGATACTCGCGTACACAGGCTCTTTTGCAAGAGTTTGCCACCTGTTTTCAGCGGGCCGATGTCTTGATGTTGACAGACATTTACGCTGCAAGCGAGAGCAAAGCAACTGTTCACACGCGCGATTTGCTGCATGCTGTCAATGAGCAAGGCCATCCTCAAGCCAGCTATGTGGGCGATGTGTCTGCAGCTGTGCCGCAGATATTGCAAGTGTTGCAACCAGGCGATGTACTGCTCACCCTGGGAGCGGGTAGCATTGCTTGTTGCGGCAAACAGGTGTTACAGCAGTTGCAAGATCAGTCTTGAAACGGACTTGAATATTTGATAAAATCTTTCGATTTATTCGGTTGAAAATTCCTCTTAAAAAGAGGTAATTTCTATTCCGAATTTTTTTAGATTCGTTATTTTTTCCTTCTTAAAAAGTGCTACAATATTAATAGAGGAAGGCAAAGGGGGCGGAGATGAAAACGAGCACGTTTTGGGTATTTGTCTTTGTGGCAACTGCCTTTCCATTGAACAGTTGCGTCTGTTCGCAACAAGCTCCAAGGGTTTTGCCTGAGGCAAGAAATGGAGTGTGGACCCCTCAAACCCCTGAGATGTATCCTACGCTTCGGGAAAAATCTCAATTGAGGCAGGGGGTTTCTCTGACCTGCTCCAACAAATCGCCATTACGCCATCGCCTTTACTCGCAAACCCAGGCCGGAAGCATTTTTCATGTCTTATCGGATCCTTTGGTTCATGTCAGCAAACCCTTGCACGCTTCTGCGCGTGTTGAAGTATTGGTAACACCTTTGTTAGATGGCAAGCCATTTACGAGCCTGGAAAATTTTTTACAGCGTGCTGTTCAACCTGCCTATGTAGAACTAGCCACAGCATCGATGCGTGCCGTCTATCGTGCTGCTCGTGTGTTTGGTTTGTCTTGTGGGGGCTATCGTGTTGAGGCGGATAATTTGCAGAGTCCTTTTGCCCTGCGCATTACGGCCGGTGAATTGTTGGGTCCTGCTTTAGTTTCTCAGGAGAGTCTTGCTGTTTGTGAAGCTGTGCAAGGGCATGATTTTATTGGAAAATCCTACTATGCAGTGAATAATCAGCTTGGTGGAAGCTACAACAATGTGTTTCGGGGAGGAGGAAAACAACGCATTGAGACACAGCATGCTCTTTCGTTTCAGGATGCGAATCCACAGGTAGATATTCATCGGCTTTTGGTTGCAAAAGGCGAATACGTGTCTATACAGGAGTTTGCCCAGCAAGCAAGTCCTCAGGAGGTTGTTGATTTGTTGAAGAATCTGCAAAAGACCATACGCCACGCTGGTTTGCAGGGCAAGCCATTTCGTATTGCGAGTAACGCGGGTTACAACGCGGGGCAGCAGGTTGCTCATTTCGCTTTTCACATAGGAGCTTGTCAAGGGGGAAAGAGATGCAAAGGGGGGAGCAAACTTGTATCCTCTGCCCACCCATGTAACTCCCATCGAATTCTTGCAACACATGATCCCAGGGATGTGGTGCCATTTGTTCATGAAAAAACCCTATTGATCTACGATGTAGACGATACGTTGATCACCAATTCACATCCTCTTCTCAACGCGACACATGTTGTGTCAAACCGTGTGCAGCCCGCAGCACTAGAAACGCGACAGGCTGTTGTTGAAGCGGCGAAGCGGACGGAGTATGTTATTGGTTTAAGTTTGCGCAATCATCGTGGGAGTACAGATCAGGTGGTAAACCAGGTGTCTAGCCTATTTGGGCCAGTATTTAAAGGATTTGAATCGGTGCAGCCGTATCAACGTGCGGTGGGAGATCCGACGAGAGGGTTTTTTAAAGGGTGTCTGTTTACCGATTGGACAGACAAAGGGGAGACGTTGGTCAACTTTTTGGGCCGTTCTCAGGTGCGTCAGGTATTGCAGAGCCAGCCTCATCAGGTGGAGCGTGTGGTTTTCATCGACGATCATTTTGACAACTGTTGGTCGGTTCAACAAGCTTTGCAGAAAACTTCTGCTTCCCTAGATATTGGAGAGTCTATCTCTTTTCATTACAAACCACAGGCGCGAGAACAACCCAAAAACATTCGACAGGCTGAATTGTGAGTTTGCAGAGGGACTTCATCGGGGAATTGACCTGTCAATTGCAAGGGATTGATTGCAAAGTAGACGCCTCTTTGTCTGCTTGGACCACCTTTCGTGTGGGAGGTCGTGCTCGGGCGTTGGTTCGTGTGGCGACACAAGAGCAGTTATTGCATGTGATGCAGGTGCTCCAACGTTTGCAGACACCCTTTTTTGTTTTAGGAGGCGGAAGCAATCTTCTCATGAGCGATGACGGATTTGCAGGGGTTGTCATTCGTTTAAAAGGCCAACTGGCTCAAATTGATACGTGTCATGAAAAGCAGGAAATTGTCGCAGGCGCCGGTGCAGCTTTTCCTGCTCTTACACGTGCAGCGGTACAAAAAGGGTGTGAAAGTGCTGTGGGTTGGGCAGGGACACCAGGCACCGTTGGTGGGGCCTTATGTATGAATGCAGGCAGCAAATTGGGCGAAATTGGTGATGTTGTGCATCAGGTAGAAGGCATTGCAAATGGCCGTTTGTGTCGGATTCCTCGCCAGGACATTGTGTTTTCCTATCGACGCTCCTCTTTGTCTCATTTAGACGTTTTAACACGGGTTTGGTTGCGTTTTCAGGGTGATTTAGCAAAAGCACAGGAGTATCAGCAGCTTGTTCGTCAGCAACTCAGCAAGCGCCGTTTGAATCAGCCTAAAGGTGCTTCGGCAGGCTCCGTATTTCGCAATCCTCCAGGCGACTTTGCAGGTCGTCTCATTGAAGCGTGTGGCTTAAAAGGCAAACGTGTAGGTGGGGCGGAGGTTTCTTGTCAACATGCCAATTTTATTGTCAATACCGGTGGGGCTTGTGCGCAGGATATCTATGCGTTGTCCTGTCTCATCCGTCAGGAGGTGCAGCGTGTGTTTGGCGTGACGCTAGAATATGAAATGCGCTGCGTCGGAAAATTTCAAGACACGGTTTGACAACGGTGTTTTTCTCAGTTTTCTCTGTGTTGCATGATCCGTCACTCATATGATTGACAAAGGATTGGCTCTGGCAGTTGTTAAGGATGGCTCATCAGTTGACACGTCTTGCATGGCGCAGTCACAATAAGGGGCAAGTGTTTTGGAGTGCTTTCGGTGAGGGTTAGGCAGTGCCTTGTGCCGTGAGCGGAAAAGCCGTTGAAATCATGTTGAAACAGACCACTTCTCAGCTTCTACCCCCAGGCAGCCGACTCACGCCCATGTTGAAGCAGTGGGTGCATGCCAAACAGCAGGCGCAAGATGCGGTGTTGCTGTTTCGCATGGGGGATTTCTACGAAATGTTTGCGCAAGACGCTCAAAAAGCGGCTCCTATTTTGGAATTGGCTCTGACGACGCGAGACAAAAACACGAAAAATCCCATTTCCATGGCGGGATTCCCCTATCATGCGGCTCAAAGCTACATTGCCAAGTTGTTGCAGCAGGGTTTGAAAGTGGCTGTGTGCGATCAGCTGGAAGATCCTGCCTCGGCCAAGGGCATTGTGCAGCGGGGGGTGACGCGCATTGTGACCCCGGGTACCACCATGCAGGAGGAGACGTTGCCGCCCAAAAATACCAATTATCTGGTGGGCATCAGTCATCATGCGGGTGAGTTTGGTTTGGCTGCACTCGATTGGTCTACGGGGCAATTTGTGGTGTCGGCAAGTTCTCGCGAGCAGGTTTTGTTAGAGGAGTTGGATCGGCTGTCTCCTGCAGAAATTCTTGTTGATAAGAGCTGCCAGCAACTGGCATCTCTGCAAAAAAACCTGCAGGAATCCAATGCAAGACGTTTGCGTCGTTGTCGTGTTGAAGAACGTGCCCTAACGCAGTCGGCCCATGAGTTGTTGGAGTCGTTGGGGGAGATCCCAAAACAG
>JBCCES010000134.1:0-4485 GCA_039030115.1 Myxococcota bacterium | reverse complement strand
AGCTCATGGTCGCGGCTCGCACCGATCCGGAACTTCGAGAGAAGCTGGGCTCGTGCTGTTTTACATGATGAAGTGAGCCTCTTGCAGCAAGAGGTACAGCAATTACAACAAGAATTCATTTTGCTGCAACAAGAGGGCGGGTCTGAAAAATCACTGGATTACCTGTTACATATCGCTCGGGAGGAGGCAGGGTTTGTTGCCCCGCACGAGCGCGTGCTGCTGCTGCCTGCTTTGTGACAAATGCTTGCTTTTGACTCAGTTCGCTGGATATGCGAAGCTCAGGAGAAAATGCAAGTTGGCGCGGAAGGTGCATGACAGCTGTGGTAAAGCTGCGAATTGAGTATGGCCGTTGGGGGTCGTGTTGGTGTTTGCTGGCCCTTGTATTGGGGTTTATGGGTTGTGACCTGCTTGGGCAAGTCGATGCGGTTGTTTCTGGTCACTCTAAAACCTTGTATGTGAGTGCAAGTTCGGAGGCAAAAGATCCCGATGGGAGCAGCTGGAGAAAAGCCTTTATTTCTGTGCAAAAAGCAGTAGACGTTGCTGCAGATGGCGATACAATTTTAATAGACGCGGGTCCACACAAGGCCAGTGATAAGCAAGATGCTGTCATTTACATTGAAAACAAGAAAGGATTGAAGCTTCTTGGCGGGCGTTCTGCGCAGGGCCCTAGGCAGGAGCAGGAAACGGTATCTGTGCCAAGTGTTTTAGATGGTGAGCAGAGTTTTGGCAACATTTTGCATGTGGTGTGGATCGAAAACAGTCAGGACATTACCTTTTCAGAATTTACTCTTCGAAATGGTGACGCTCAAGAGGATGCCAGCGAGCATGATACGGAGAATTGGGGTGCAGGAATTTTAGTGCACAAAAGTAGGAACATCGAGTTTCGAGATGTGCGTATCACAGGTAACAAGGCGCATTGGGGAGGAGGGCTTGCCGTTGTAGACAGCTCAGATGTTAGGTTAATAGATTGTGAATTCACCAACAACGAAGCCAGTCATCGTTTGGCAGAGCAATTTCCTGTGGGGGGAGTTGGGGGAGCTATTGCCATTAAAAATTCCCGCCATGTGAACTTACAAAACATAACGTTGAAGAATAACGTTGCCACAATCCAAGCTGGGGGACTATATGGCGAAGATTGTCAAGTGGATGTGACTGACAGCACCTTTGAAGCCAACGGATTTCAGGAAGAAACTCAAAACAACCTTTCTGGGGGAGCGCTGTTTTTGGATCGGTGTAAATTCACAGCAAAAGGGAGCAAGTGGACAAATAATCAAGCACAGCAGGCAGGAGCCTTGTTAGCTGACAACACGCAGCTGACTTTAGAGGGGGGGGAATTTACCGGCAACACAGCCACAGGCAATGCCGCTGCTGTGTTGGCCCAACATGGCAGCGTGGTAGTTGTACGCAATGTGAAATTTAGTGGCAATAATACACAGCAAAATGGTGGAGCATTGTCCATTGTGAGTGCTTCTCGGGTCATGGTGGAAGGAGCTACGTTTGAGGCAAACCAGGCAAATGGATCCTGTCCCATTGCAATGCTCTCTCAAGAGCAGTATTGGGAGGATGGGGGTCGTAACGTGTACAAGGACAATGTAGACAGCGGTTCTTCCGATGATGTTCAAGGTTTTGTCTGTAAACCTTAATGATAAGTCTGACAGGGAATAACTTTCTATCTGCCGTTTGTTTCTTTTGTAAAAGGAGGCAAAGGGGATGGTCAGATTTGGTCACAAGACAATTTTATTGAGCATGGCTTCATTGTGGATGTTTCCTGCCTGGGGTGGTGTAACAAAGTGGAGAGTGGACAAAGCTCACAGCGAAGTCTCTTTTTCTGTAAGGCATATGGGTTTGGCTAAGGTAAAAGGGAGCTTTTCGGGCATGACAGGTGAGATGATTTTAGATCAAGAAAATGTGGAAAAATCCAGGATAGAGATGACGATTCCTGTTGCCAACATCAACACAAACAATCCAAAGAGAGATGGTCATTTGCTGTCGCCCGATTTTTTTCATGTGGAAAAATATCCAACCATTACGTTTAAGTCGACAAAGGTTCAGCAACTGAAACCCGGTGGTCGTGAGTTGAATATTTGTGGCTGGTTGATGATGCATGGAAAGAAAAACGAAGAGTGCTTTATCGGTCGGCTCAACGGTCCACAGCAATACCCAACGGGTAAATGGGGGATGGGTTTTGAGACAACAAAACCTGATTTTGTCAGTCGCAAAGCCTATGGGGTAGGGACTAAGTTTCCAGACGCGGCAGAGAAAAGTTTTTCGGATAAAATGCTTTCGTTTGCCACCAAAAAGGCAGCGAGTCTTATTGGAGACCAAGTGAACTTTGAGATTAATGTGGAGTTGATTCGACAGGAGGATTCGGTTAAGAAAAATAAGTAGCCTGTCTAGTCCAGGTTGCTGCTTCACTGCATAGGAAAAGGAACGAAAGGCGTTTGTCACAGCATAAAAAGGAGGAAAGATGATTCAGCAACTGTTGACGAGATTGGCAAGTACACTAGGGCAAATGGAAACGCTACGCAAGCGTGCAAACGATTTGTTAGATCGTTTGGCAGGGCAGGTAACAGATTCTAAACGAGTGGTTTCTAAAACGACTTCTTCTGCTGCTAAACGAGTCAGACGTGTCGTAAAAACGGCAAGAAAAGTAGTTAGCAAAGCAAAACCGAAAAAGGTTTCTACCAAGAAGACTGCTGCGAAGAGCAAGTCATCTTCTGCAAAAAAGACTGCAAGTAAAGGCAAAACTAAGGCAGCACCGGCTAAAAAAACGGCTGCTAAAAGTAAGTCATCTTCTGCAAAAACTGCTGCAAGTAAAAGCAAGGCGAAACCAAAAAGGGTTTCTGCCAAGAAGACTGCTGCGAAAAGCAAAGCGTCTTCTGCAAAAAAGACTGCTGCTAGAAAACCTATCGCGAAGGTTTCTGTTAGCAAAGCAAAGCCTAAGAAAGTTGTAGTGAAAAAAACAATTGGCTCTAAAAGATCTTCTGGGCAGAAACTTGCTGCAAAGAGTCCGGTTGGCAGCATGAGTCCGCTACATTCGCCGTCGCCTTCTGACGTCAAACTTTCGAGTAAATCTCCACCTGTCAAGCGAACAGCTAAGTCGATTTCAGTGTCTGGCAGAGGGATTGATAAATCTTCTTCCTGAAAGGCTTGCATTGACACGATAGCGTGTGTGTAACGCCTCACGCATCATGAAAAAAGGCCGCTATTTCAAGCGGCCTTTTTCTGTTATTGTTGAACACGATGGGCATGAAGTTTGTTGCGTCTGGGTTGTTTGACATGGAACCAAGTGAAATTAGGTATCAATCAGGTTTGTTTTTGTAGGATCTTAGCCTTAACGTCTATTTTGCTTCTGCCTTCTTGCACGGGAAGTTGGTTGCGACGTGCACCTGAAAGAGATCGTTTACAGCAGCAAGAAACAGCTTCTTGGTCTGATTTATCTAGCAAGTTTAAGCGTCTTCGTTCGTCGCGTGATCTTCTCGATTTGGAAGCTGTACAACATTTGGCTGCTTCTTTAGAAGATTTTGCCTACTTGCATAGTGACACACCTGTTGCTCAGCGCGCCCAAGCCTTGTTGTGGGCAGCTTGGTTGCATGAGCAGCTTGCGCGTTCTAGCACGAATACCTTGGACTGGGCTATGGCGCAAGATGCTTATGCCAGTGTGACGCAAATGCAGGGAGTGCCGCCTAAGTTGTACACACAAGCACAACAAGCTCAAAAACGCATTGCAAGCCAACACCCAGATCTTGCTGTTGATCTGCTATCACCGCTGCAGCCCGAGCCTGCGCAGCCACCGCCCGCTGTTGCCATACAAGAGACAGGTGAAGGCATCTGGATCGATCCAGGTCATGGAGGAGAACCGGGTGCTGTAGGGTGTGGAGGGCTTAAAGAGAGTGAAGTGGTATTGGATATTGCTTTACGGGTGCGGCGAATTTTGCGCAAGCGTTTGCGTCGTGTTCCTGTGTATCTCACAAGACAAGACAATAAGCGTTTGAGTTTGAGACAGCGTGTGCAAATGGCAGATGCCAAAGGGGGACGCTTGTTGGTTTCTATTCATGCGAACTCCATTTCTGGCAATAAAAAGCTTCGCGGTCGGGTTCGTGGTGTAGAAACCTATTCTTTAAGTTTTTCCAATCGGGGTTATGCCAGCCGTTTGGCTGGTCGTGAAAACGCGGCAGGTGGTTCGGATTTTGACTTGGAGAAATATTTGCTGGCAGATTTAGCTACCAGAGCAAACACGGGTCGTAGTGTTGCTTTAAGTCGACATGTGCAGCAGGGCATTGTGAGTCGGCTAAGGCGTAAGTGGAAGGACACGCGGGATCTGGGTATCAAAAGGGCATTGCTATATGTGCTGCTCGTTCGTATGCCGGCTGTTTTGGTAGAGGTGGGTTTTGTATCTCATCCACAAGAAGCGAAACGATTACGTCGGGATAATTACAAACAAGCTATTGCAACGGGAATTGCAGATGGAATTGTGCGTTCCTT
>JBCCES010000133.1:0-4523 GCA_039030115.1 Myxococcota bacterium | reverse complement strand
ATCGTTTTGTTGCAGAGCCTGCGCAGCAGCCGACAGAATGCATGCAGGCGTTGCGCAATCGGGCTCGCCCACACCCAAATCCACCACGCGATGCCCCTGCTGCCGCAACAAAGCTGCTTGCTTGCTTACCTGTAGCGTGGCAGAACCACCCAATTGCATCACACGATGACTCAACTGTTTTGTCCATGTGGCGTTGTCAGCCATACTTATCCTTGTGCTGCACGGGCAAGAGAAAGTCAAACCAGACTACAAAAACAAAGTCCAGATTGACAGCTGCTTATTGCTTTTTGGCGAGCTTGCTGGGGGCTACGGTTCTTTGCGTTTGACATCGCAAAATTTGCCTAAGTCGCGGTCGTAGGAATAGACGCAGACCTGCTTAGCTGCGACCAAGGCAGCCAGGTGGGCGTCGGGGTAGCTGACGTTTTTGGAGCGAAACCGGTGGGTTGCGTCTATTAAGACGTCAACGTCGGAAAACTCCAGACCTGGCGTATTAAACAGTGCAAACAGTTTGTCGGCAATCTCTCGCCGCGGTACTTTGTAAAATTTTTTCAGTATCCACACCGCCTCGGCAATGCAGATGTCTGTAATGTATAGACACACCTGCCCTCCTATGGCCTGTCTGATGAGATGCTCTGATCGATCTGTTTTTTCAGGAACGTCTTCTGTCAGGTAACGCAGCAAGATATTGGTATCTAACAAAGCGTGGTTCATGATAATTTTTTTGCAATATCACAAGCTACCTCTTCCATGACCTGCTCACGGATGGCACGAAAATCTTCGGGTCGATTCCTAGGTTTTACTGTTCCGCGGTGATCCAAAATGGTACCGCGAAGGGGGTAGACAATAAGCCGGTCTCCATCCAATTCGTAACCGAGTCGATCGTGGGCCGACAATCCCAAGGATCGGCGGATGTCCGCCGGGATGGTAGTCTGGCCTTTACTTGTAATTCGTGAAGACAACATATCACTCTCCTTCTTGCATGCTTCTACTCTTATTTTGACATAAAACAAGGATAAATGCAAATTTCTTACTTAAAGGCTATAACAAGGAACATGCCCTATAGAAAGGAAAACAGGATCTTCCCTTGTATCTGGTCACCCCATCCCCAAAGCTCTATGGATACCTACCTATTTTCATGCAAATTCACCACCAATTGGTGGAACATCCACCAAATTATGGTGAATATACATTCAGATTTTGAGCGTTTCGCCTTCGCTGCGTGCAATCACCACTGCACCGCAGGTATCACTCCATACGTTGACCGTGGTTCGACACATATCCAAAATGCGATCCACTGCTAAAATCAAGCCAACCCCTTCCAAGGGCAAGCCCACGGCCTTGAGAACAACAGCCATCATCACCACGCCCGCCATGGGAATCCCCGCTGCTCCAATAGAAGCCAACAAAGCCGTAAAAACCAAAACACACTGCTGGGTGATGTCCAATGAAATGCCGTAAGCTTGTGCAATAAACATCACTGCCACACATTCATACAGAGCTGTTCCATCCATATTCATGGTAGACCCCAAGGGCAAAACAAAACCCGAAACCCCACTAGAAACCCCCACCTCTCGCCGAATGGATTCCAATGTAATGGGTAACGCCGCTGAAGAAGAACTACTTGAAAAAGCTGTAATAAGTGCCGTGGACATTGCTTGAAAATGCTCTAAGGGACTCACTCGAGCTATAAACTTCAACACAAGTGGTAAGGTAATGCATGCATGGACGCCAAGGCCCAACGACACAGTCGCAACATACCTGCCTAAACTGTGAAATGTTTCAACACCAGAAACTGCCACGATTTTCACCACAAGACCAAAAATCCCAATGGGCGCCAATGTCATAATCGCCCGCATCAACCTCATGGTTACCCGAAAACCCGCTTGAAAAAGATCCCGCAACAGGGTTCTATAGGGCTCGACCACCCGGGTGGAGAAATATCCAAACAGGAGACAAAACACAATCACCTGCATCATTTCTCCCTGCACAAAAGCTTGCGCAGGGTTGTCTGGTACTATGCGAATGGTCATATCCAACATGGTTTCCCAAGCCGATCCACTGGCACGTTGGCGCAAGGCTTCTGTCCAACCTTCTGGCTGGGCTTGTAAACCGAGCTGGGCGCCTACACCTGGTTGCATGCGATTGACCAAATACAAACCCGTCAAAATCGCAAGAAAGCTCGTTCCCACGTAGTAAAACAACGTCTTCATTCCTAATTTGCCTAGATTTTCTGTTTTTTTAATGTTCGAAACACCCGTGAGAATAGAGAGGGAAACAACAGGCATAACCATCATCTTAAGAGCAGCAATAAAAACAGTTCCAAAATACTCAAAAGCAACGACCTTTTCTCCGCCAAAAAAACCAACAAGAACTGCCAACACAAGCGCGAAAAAAATTTGCCAATGCATACTTAATTTTTTCATCTCTTTACCTCCCTATAAACACAACGCAAGAGCTACGCCTTCATGAAGGCTGCTTTTGGAACAAAACTCGGCAAGCCCAAGATAGTTTGCTGGCTGCTGAAAATTATAGCACACCATGTTGTCACTCCTTTTCATAGGATTTTGCTGCTTTCACAGCAATCCCCTTGAAGGAAAACAGACCGGTTTTTCAAACCACGGCAAAAAAGCTACAATGCAATATGGGTATATAGAACCATCAGATGGCTTGAGCGAACAACTCACGAAAAACATGAAAAACCGGAAATCACGCTTGGCAACAGCACGAAAGACACAACACACAGGTATCCATTGGCACAGATTTCAACAGCCCTTCGCACTGGCCGCAGCTTTTGCCTTCCTGTTGGCAAGCAGCAACGCCTCGGCTACGCAACCAACGTCCCTATCTTACAATCCGACCCCCTACAGCCAATTGGCAGCCATTGATGACGTCTGGAGCCTGTACAGCAACCCAGCCGGTCTAGCTTTTTTGGGTGGCATGCAATTTGTGGGAGGGTATCAACATGAATGGCTCACCCAACAATCCCTACACCATACCGATGCAGGGTTTGGTTTCAACCTGTTTCGCCGTTTTACCCTCGCTACGGCGGGTCGTTTAGCAATCCCTCCTCGGGGAGAGCTGGGCCTGGGAATTATCGTGGGGACAGCCTTTCGGTTTCACGATGCCTTTGCGCTGGGTTTTTCTGTGTTAAAACGGCGACTGCCCGATGCACAAGCCGAACCCGTTCACCTGGCGTTGGGTACTCAGTCGCGTTTGACTCGGTGGCTGGCCTTGGCCACCACAGTGTGGCAAGTCAACCCCAGCTGGGGAGACCCCTTTGCCGTAGCTGTGGGCGCCTCTTTTCGCCCCTGGCGAGAATGTCTAACGCTGGGGACCGACCTGCAATGGATTCCGCGTTCTGAACAGTGGAGCGACGGCTTAGCCATGAACCCACAAGTGGGATTGCAAGTACAATGGTCGGGATTGGCGCTGCAAACGGCAGTGCAACTACGAGATGTCACCCAAGGTTTGCAAGCACCCTGGATAACAGCTGCCTTACAACTCAACTCCCCCCATGTAGGAGCCTCTTTAACAGGAGGAGGCAGGCCCCAAAGTGGCGAGCCACAAAGCAACGCTACCCAAGGGCATGCAGGAGCTCTTGTGCGATGGTCTAGCGAGCGCTGGCAAGGTTTTGACCGTAAAAAACAGTGGATCAATGTGTCGTTGAACCCCGAGGGAGGATTCCAAAAACCTCCTACACTCTCGTTGTGGAAGCGTCTATTGAAACGCTCAGAACACCCCCTAACAGTGTTGGCTGCTTTGCAAAGCCTTGCCAACAATAAAACAGTGGAAGGCGTGGTGCTAAACATAGCCGATTTACGGATGGGATTTGGCCGTGCTTCCCAACTGCGCGGTGTGATTTTGAGTTTACGTGAAGCCGGTAAAAAAGTTGTGGTCTATTTGGAGCGGGCTTCAACACGCACCTACTACGTTGCCTCAGCTGCCGATGCCATTTACTTAGCACCAACAGGAGTGCTGCGACTCAACGGCTTTCGCTCCACCCTGCTGCACTTGGCAGGATTGCTGGATAAAATTGGCGTACAAGCTCAAGTGGTGCGCTCTGGGCCCTACAAATCGGCAGGACAAATGCTTGCTGCCTACAAGCCCACCAAAGAGGAAATCGAGGTCGTCAATGCTGTGTTAGATGAACGCTACTACCTAGCAACCTCAAACTCGGGCTTCTCCTCCCAAACAACTGGGTCAGGTATCCCTTCCTCCCCACTAGCCTAGTAGCCCCTCAACAAGCAAATATAGAAGACTGGGTGGAGTTTAACCACTGCCCTAGAGAGTTGCAAACGGTAAGCTACATCCCCAACACAGTTGAGAATCCGGTATGGACCTAACCACCACTACCGTAGCTTATTTCCCTAACCCATCGCTACATGGCGGCTGCCTAGCAGCATATGGTCGCCAACCTCGAACTGTACATCAAACCTTCTCCTGTTGGCATGTATGGTAGCGTAGTAGTTGGCCTTCAAGATGGCTTGGCGTACCTCTTCCACCCATTGAGTCACTTTGGCGGT
>JBCCES010000132.1:0-4559 GCA_039030115.1 Myxococcota bacterium | reverse complement strand
TCTTTGAACGATCCGCACAAAGTGATTGCTCGCACGCAGAACTTGAAAGGTGTGGCGGGTGCCAGTGCTTTTGTATTGAGTGAAGGAATGGTGTCGGCAGACAAACAGTTGTCTGGGGCAGTCATTAAGGGGATCGACGTAGACAGAGTCGATCAGGTCAACGCATTGCGAACGGATCTGGTAGCTGGAGGGTTAGAGGGATTGGAGAAGGCGGTTACAGACGGTGCCCTTGCAGGCATTGTTGTGGGTCAAGAGATGGCACAGCAAATGGATTTAGACGTAGGAGATACTGTGCAGTTAGTGAGTCCTCTGGGTGAGGAGTTAGGACCTGCTGGGCCTGTGCCCAAGGCATCTGCTTTTCGGGTAGCGGGAATCTTTTATTCAGGGTATTTCGAGTACGATGCCAAATTTGTTTACATTGGCCTACACAAAGCACAACAGTTCTTTGGTTTGGGCAAAGCGGTAACGGGTGTAGAGTATGCAACGCATAACCCTGAAACAGCGAACGTAACAGCCATGGCCCTGCAGCAGGCTTTAGGGGGTTATCCTTACTATACGCGGGACTGGAGGCAGATGAGCCACAGTCTGTTTTCGGCGTTGCAGTTGGAAAAACTGGTCATGGCTTTGATTTTGATTGCGTTGGTCGCCATGGCTAGCTTGTTGATTTTAGTGGTTTTGGTCATGGTGGCCATGCAGCGACGGATGCAAATTGCCATTCTCAAAAGCATTGGCGCTTCAGATGTATCCATAGCAAAGGTGTTTGTGACATACGGCTTAACCATCAGTGGTGCGGGTGCATTGGTGGGAACTGCTTTGGGCGCCTTTGTCTGTCGTGTGTTAGCGTGGGCCCCTGTGAGTTTAGACCCCCAGGTATATTATATTTCGCAGGTGCCCATTCAACTGCATTTTGTGGAAATTGTCGTGGTGGCTGTATCTGCAGTGGTCTTGGGCTTTTTGGCTACAGTGCCAGCGGCTTTGTTTGCTGCCCGTCAATTGCCCGTTGAAGGATTGCGAGATGGTTGATAGTATAGAATAAGGGAGTTTGTGGGTGCAACGATTTTGTGAACAATTAGGCATAGGCGTATTTGTTCTTGTGGCTTTTTGGGGTTGTTCAGGTGGTATAGATGACCTGCTGGGTGTAACAGGCAGAAAAGATGCCTTGTCGGATCCAAAGAGTCCTGCCATTCCTAAGTTGAAGGAGTCCTCTCTTGTTTTGGATGTGGATCCAAAACAGGTGGGTGGACAAGCCAACTGGAAAACCGTGGACATGGGTTCACGGCATCTGTTTGCTGTGAATGCACAAGGGGATCTTTTTGCAGGGTTGTTGCCCACAGCACAACACGACAAGACCCCGATTCATCTGGTTTCTGTATTGTCCGATTTGCCGGCTTCAGAAGATATCAAAATGCGATTTTCGGCAACGCACGCCTGCGTTGGATTTTCTGGAGGGCGTCTGTTTTGCGGCCCCCTATCAAATGACTCTCTCCAGCCTGTCTATTTAAGCAGCGTTACAGGAGGAACAGATGCTCAACAGTGGGATCTCAAAGGCAACGCTTTGTGCATTCTTACAGGCGGGGGCAGTTTGGCGTGTACACGATTGCCTCATGGTGCAGCTGGGGCACCGCGAGTCCAGCAAGAAGTTGGCCAAGAGCAGTGGCTGAACCTGCAGGTTGGAGCCGATTCGGTATGTGCCACCCGTGAAAAGCCCTCTGGGGAGATAGGATTTTTTTGTGGCGTGGTGCCTGCAGACAATAAGGAACCTGTCAAACTGATAGAAGCAAGTGGAGATATACAGTGGAAAGCAGATGGCTTTCGTATCCGTGGAGGGTTTGTCTGTGCATCTACAGCAGGGCAGCTGTATTGTGGTCTGGCGCCTACGAGTGTGGAACAATCTATTAAAATGACAGAACTATCCACCCCTACTATTCAGCAAGATGATCTTTTTGCCATGGGAATCTCCCCGCGGGGTCAGGTGCGATTATGTGTTTATTATCCGCAAGAGTTGAAGTGTGGTGTTTTAGAAGCGAAAGGCGATAAGTTAAAGACTCCCGTTTCTCTCAATCAAACAGGCAAGGGCGGTCCCACCAATGTAACCAATACGAAGTTATACTTGGAGGGGAATGACGTGTGGATTGGTGCAGATGGCGGAGTGGGTCCCATCGATGATCCCAACAGAAAGGGTAAGTGGTACAGCGCACATGTTGTTCAAGCAGGGGATATATTGAAGCTTGGGTCTGTGAGTGATGCAATTTCACTGCACTGGTCACGAGTATCTCCATCGCCGCGGGGCCATGCCTATGTGTTGGAAAAATCATCAGCTGACAATGCGCAGTACACATTGTGGGCCATGCCGGCAAATAAAACGTTCGCCCAGGTGAAAAAACCTGACGATGAACCTTCTTGGCACTACGATCCAAACAACCAAACCCTTGCCGTAGGCGATCTTTGGGCATGTGGACTCCGTCGAGAGGGTACAACAAGTCGTGCTAACTCCCTGTGGTGTTGGCGTCACGGTAAAGTGAAGCGGTCGAATATGCCAGCTGTTCCTGACAATCTTACTCCTTAGAGCATGCTCTTAAACAAAACCTGCCTGGGTCACATATGAAAGTCCAAAATTCCATGCTGTGCCCTGAGTTTTATGCTCGCGATGCTTTAATAGTGGCTAAGGCTTTACTAGGTCAGTGGATTCAGCACCGTGAGGTGACGTTGCGCATTACGGAAACAGAAGCCTATTGTGGTCCTCAAGATTCTGCCTGTCATGCGCGCTGTGGTAAAACGCGGCGAAATGCTGCCATGTGGGGTCCTGCGGGTTGTGCTTATGTGTACTTGTGCTATGGCCTGCACCACATGCTAAACGTGGTGACGGGGCAAGAGGGTGTGCCAGAGGCTGTGCTCATTCGTGCTTGTGAAGTGGTGCAAGGTCTTGCTGTCGTGCGCGGGCGCCGTCGTGGTTTGCAGGGTCCTACGTTGTTAACGGGGCCAGGAAAGGTAGGTCAAGCACTGCAACTGGATTGCAGCTTTAGCCATCAAAAGTTGTTTGAGCAAGGCGGCCTTGTTGTACGGCGTGGTGAGAATGTGCGAGATATTTTGGTTGGCCCTCGCGTGGGCATTTCTTACGCGCAAAAAGCCCATCGAGAGGCGCTTTGGCGTTTTGCTGTAGCCAATTCGCCATGGGTGAGCCAGCGTCACATGCTGCGCCCACTCCAGGCGGCTGCTTCATCCCTATGGCGTTGCTGATAAAACGAAGTAACACGTTGAGAACTAACACCAGTGCCGTCTTTGACAAAGGCATACCATACTCCCTCTTCGCCGGGTAGTTTGTGTGCCGGTGCTACATGGTGCTGCCATTGTTCCCCCAGTGGAATCCAGTTGGGTTTGGCTGAATCAAACACGCACAACAAGCTTTTATGGTTGCGCAGATCGTTCAGCACCTGCTGGGGTGCCTGTTGGGCCTGGGGCGTTTTGAGCAAGTCGTTTATCTGTTGGGCCGTACGCACAAACAGCCTATGGGCTTGGCCTTCGTTGTCAAGCAGCAAAAATGTGCCTCGCGAATCGCATAGGTAGTGTTCTGTAAGTTTTTCACTATGCATAAGCGTCTGCAAAAACGTGGAAAATAGGGGCGTGTTGAGCACGCTGTTTTTGCCAAAGGGCATCAAGGGGCCGCAGAGAGCTTCAGACAAGCGACTAAAGTAGTTCCACTGACACTGAAGCAGTATGTCGCGCAGCCTGTGGATAAGGTTGGGCTCGTATTTGCGAATGTACTGATCGATGATTCCTTCGTTGAGAGCGGCAATGGCCTCTTTTTCTTGCAAAACACCCGTAAGCAATACAATGCGCACAAAGGGGTTTTTGATCTGTCTGCAAAACTCCAAGCCGTTCATGCCAGGCATTTCGTAATCTACCAGCAAGGCACAACATTGGTTGTATCGATCGGGTCGTTCAATTTCGTGATACACCTGACTCACATCGAAGCTCATGCGCACATGACCTGTCTCTTGTTGGTCAAAGTGCTCAATGGCTTGGCCTAAATGGGTCTCTGCCTTGTAACGATTGTTCAGGTCGTCCAGTGCCCGTTTGGGGTTGTCGTACAGAGTGTATTGAAAACGCTCTTTGTCTAAATTTTTACGCAAACCCTCTAAATAGGGTTTATTGTTGTCGATAATCACCGCTGTGAGTGGGTGAGAACAGTAGGGTACGTATACGCGTTTTCTCATTTTTAACCTCCTTGTTTGTTTTCTTGACTCTTTTCAAGCTCTGCATTGCGCCGATCGATGCGCTGCATCAACTTTTGCTGCCGCACGCTAACAAATTCTTCGTCACCCGAATGGGGATTAGCTCCCTGCTTAGGAGGTTGCTGCTGTTTTAACAATACGCTCACCTTCACGTACTCACCTGGCTTGGCCTGCAGGCGCATAAAACCACCCATGGCAGCGATGGTCTCTTTGCAGTAGGGCAGCCCCAACCCTGTGCCGCCAACACGCTCGCTGTGAAACCGATGAAATGATCGTTGCGCCTGCTCGTGAGTCATCCCCGCTGCATTGTCTTCGACTGTAATCACC
>JBCCES010000131.1:0-4560 GCA_039030115.1 Myxococcota bacterium | reverse complement strand
CGGTTTTGGCCTGGCCCAAACGTTGAATTCTGTTGGACCCACCGGAGAATTGCTGAATGTGCCTGGGGCGGTCGAGGGTTGAGGCATATTGATAAGCGCGTGGGTGAGCTTGATCTTCTAAAAATTGCCTGGTGGAACTTCCGCTGGCCTCGCTGCCTAAAATGGCGACAGACTTGTCCTTCAACGCGGTGAGAATACTATAGCCGTACATGTTGAGCTGCCTTTCAAGGAAAATCATGTTTTCGAAGGTCAACACGGTAGGAACACAAGACAGGGTTTGGCATGAGACAGCTTGTTGGTGCTGTTGCGCAAGCCACATGAAGTCACTCTCTTCAGGAAATTTTGGCGTTCCCAGGCCGGCGGCGATCACGACCGCCGATGTGTGAATAGTAGGCATGCTATCCACGTGGACTTTGTATTGGCGATTGCTTGAGTCGCTTTGTACGAGTTCGATGCCTTGCACACGTTTGCCAAAGACAAAATGGGAACGCGACACGAAATGAGTCATGGCCGTTTGTGCCCAAATAGCATAGGCTGGTGGGGGGTCCATCTTGATAGCTGTAAAATCTATAGGTTGCACGGGGGCCTGCTGAATCCAGTCGTTACCTGTACGGCTCGAGGCTGCATTGAATATATAGGTCCGAAAATGTTGAGCTCCTCCATCGGGGTTTTGATCGATAAACAGGACACTTAAATCGCTTTTTTGCTGATCGATCTTTTCCCACAAAGCGGCATTGAGAATGCTGGCTTGCACACCAGCGCCAATGACAACCAGGTCGTATCGAACATCCTTGGGCGGTGAGAGCTGTTTTTGTAGGTGATTTTGTATGTCGTCAGCTAGACTCACCGCGCAGTTCCAAGGTTTTTCTGATGCAATGGTTCCTGCTTGGGTGATGAGATTTTTGATTGTACCTCTCAATGTAGCAAGGTGATCTCGTCGTAACGTCACGTTGTCAGCGGAACAGGCTTGCTGTGTTTGCTGGGATATTGTGAGATTGAGTTGCTTGTCTGACAAGGCAATTGGGGCTGTGTTTTCATTATTCGCCTCTTTTTTTTGTATATTGTTTACCTCGCCACAAGAGCACAATAAAAGAAAAAAAAGAAAACTTGCTTTTGTTGATTTTTCCATTTCTTTACCTTCTATTAGAGACGAAAAAAGATTATCTCAAAAACATGCGCTTTTGTCAATTGCAGATTTTTGTCGGGGAGATGACTTGGCTAGGGAGGATTTGAGCGGGTAAGATAAATAATGAGTGATGCAGCAAGTTTGAGGCACGTACATGCGTTTGGTTTTATTGGGGCCGCCCGGAGCAGGAAAAGGAACGCAAGCCAAGCAGATTCAAGAACGTTACGATTTGGTGCACATTAGTACAGGGGAGGCATTTCGACACATTCAGTCCGATCCACAACATCCATTGGCAAAGCAGGTGAGCCTTTGTGTTACGAAAGGGAATTTATTGCCTGATGATGTGGTTATGCAGGTGGTAAAGCAGCGCTTGCAACAGTCTGATTGTCAAAAGGGCTACGTGCTCGATGGGTTCCCTCGCACGGTGGAGCAGGCCCAGTTGCTGCAGCAATTTCTTGTACAGGAGGAGCAACAGCTTTCTTGTGTTTTGAGCTTTGAAGTGTCTTGTTCAACGCTCATGAAGCGTTTAAGCAATCGATTGACATGTCCTGAGTGCGGAACATCTTATCGTTGGCAGGGGCAGCAAATTCCGCCCGGACCTCATCCCAAATGCGATAAGGATGATCATCCTCTGGTTCGCAGAGAAGATGATGAGCCTCAGGCAATTCGTAGGAGATTACAGGTTTTTGATCAGCAAACAGCCCCTGTCAAGGCGTTTTATAGCGGGTGTGGATTATTGCATTGTGTCAACGCTGAAGGGGATGTGGAAAATGTTTGGCGCCAGTTACAACAGCAGTTGGAAAGGGTCGGCAGGAGTCGTGATCTTGCGTCAGCAACAAAAAACTGCTACAAACGCAATGTATATAAAACCTAGAAAGGTATTGGTGAGCGCTATGAAAGTACGGGCGTCTGTTAAGCGGATGTGTGAGTCGTGTAAAGTTATTCGTCGTCGGGGTGTGGTTCGGATCTTGTGTAAGAACGTGCGGCATAAGCAACGTCAAGGTTAATTAGTTATTGTAAGGAGAAACGTTCATGGCACGTATTGCAGGTGTTGATCTTCCGGTAAACAAACCTTTGGAGATAGCGCTTACGTATATTTATGGCATTGGTCCTTTGCGTTCTAAAAAAGTTCTTCGCAAAGCAAATATCCCTGGAAGTAAAAGGACAGATGCCCTCTCGGAAGAAGAGATAGCGGGTATTCGTTCGGCTATCTCATTTCCGGTGGAGGGAGACTTGCGTCGAGAGGTGACAGAAAGCATTCGGCGTTTAATTCATGAAGGGTGCTACAGGGGAACGCGGCACTTGAAGGGTTTGCCCGTTCGAGGGCAACGAACGCACTCTAATGCCAAAACGTGTCGTAAAAAGAAATTTTCTCGAAGTCGTTCGTAACGAAAGCAGGGGCAAAAAGCATGGCGCAAACACGAGGGAAAAAACGGGTTAAAAAAAATATTCCACATGGAATTGCCCATATATATACTTCGTTTAACAACTCCATTATCACGTTTACAGATCCGCAAGGAAATGCTATTTCTTGGTCAACCTGTGGTGTGCGAGGGTTTGGTGGTTCTAAGAAAGGGACTCCTTTTGCTGCTCAGGTTGCTTCTGAAGAGGCTGCTCGCAAGGCTAAAGAACACGGTTTGCGTTCAGTAGATGTCAATATTAAGGGTCCGGGATCCGGTCGTGAGTCGGCTGTACGAGCCATTGCATCTGTAGGAATTCGCATTCAGTCTATTAGTGACGTCACGCCTATTCCTCATAATGGTTGCCGTGCTCCCAAGAAGCGTCGTGTGTAAGGTTTGATATGTAGGGATCAAAAAGTAGGAAGGGAAACAGAACAATGCCGCAACAAGATGTGTTTGAGTTAGTTCGACCAAAAGGGCTAGAAATCGATAAAGAGAGTCTGACCGCTATTTACGGTCGTTTTATTGCAGAGCCGCTAGAAAAGGGCTACGGGGTGACGCTTGGCAATTCCCTTCGCAGGATTTTGTTGTCTTCTTTGCCGGGAGCAGCCATTACAGCGGTTCGCATTGATGGCATGCAGCACGAATTTACTTCCTTACCCTGCGCCCGTGAAGATGGCACGGGGATTGTTTTGAATCTCAAGCAGGTTGTGGTGAAGTTACAAGAAGGTTTACGCCGCGTTGTCACTGTCCACAAAAAAGGTCCTTGCAAGGTTTTGGCAGGTGACATCAAGTCTCCTGGTGTGGTGATTCTCAACCCCGATCATTGCATTTGCACGGTTGCTGAAGATGGAGAATTTCGTGCAGAGATAACAATTACTGCTGGAAGAGGATATGTCCCTTCAACGGAATTTGAGGACGAAGAGGCTCCCCTAGGGACGATTTTTGTAGATGCCTCCTTTAGCCCCATCCACCGTGTCAATTACAGTGTGACCCATGCACGAGTTGGTCAGAAGACGGACTACGATAAGTTACGTATGGAGATCTGGACCGATGGTTCCATTGCTCCACAAGCTGCCTTAGAAACGGCAGCTCAGATTCATCGAGAGCAGTTATCGGTGTTTGTTGATCTAAAACCGGAAGAGACGGTCAATTTATCACAAGCCGAAGGGGAGCAGTCGCAATTGAATGAACACCTACTTAGACCCGTATCTGAGCTTAAATTGTCTGTACGTTCCTCTCATTGCTTGGCAAATGCAGGTGTGCGTCGGGTGGGAGATTTGGTGCAGCGCACAGAAAATGAAATGATGAAAACCAAGAACTTTGGCCGTAAAAGCCTGAAGGAAATTAAAGAAACGCTGGAGCAAATGGGTTTGTTTCTTGGGATGCATTTATCGAATTGGCCTCCTGAAGATAAGAAAGAGGGAGAAAAAAATGCGCCATCTTAAGCAAGGCCGTAAGCTCAATCGTACGCCGGCACATCGGCGTGCATTGTGGAGAAATCAAGCTGTTTCTTTGCTGAGGCATGAATCTATGTGCACGACCCTGCCTAAAGCTAAACAGTTGCGAGGAGTTGTGGAGCGCCTCATTACGTTAGCTAAAAGGGGTAATTTACATGCACGACGGTTGGCTTATCAACAAGTGCGTGATAAACAGGTATTGCATAAGTTATTTAATCAGCTTGCTTCTCGTTTTCAGCGAAGGCCTGGTGGTTATACCCGGGTGATGAAAAGTGGCTTTCGTCGAGGCGACAATGCAATGCGAGCTGTTATTGAGTTGCTGCCAGCACAGGAAGGTGAAAAGCAGGGGAAATCGAACGAATCAAAAAATTCTCCTGAAACTCAAACTGCATAGCCTTTCATTTTTTCATGAATTATGCGTGTCGTTTTTGCGGGCGGAGCAACGGGCGGCCATGTTTTTGTTGCAGTTGCTGTTGCACAAGAGATTCAACTTCAGTGCCCCCAAGCAGATATTTTATTTGTTGGCAGCCGTAGACAGCTAGGCAGTCGTGCTGTGACATCAGCCGGATTTGCT
>JBCCES010000130.1:0-4562 GCA_039030115.1 Myxococcota bacterium | reverse complement strand
TAGAGGTTAAAGCTAATTTCAAAACCTTGGGCAAACGCATGGGCAAACAGATGAAACAGGCTGCCCACACCATTAGCCAATGGGGTGCATCTCAACTCAATGCTCTGCGCGCCGGCAAAACATTGCAGGTGTGTGGCATCAACATCAACGAAGACGATATTGTGGTGGAGCGTCACGCCAAACCCAACCAAGCCGTCTGTGCTCAAGGGCAATTAAGCGTCGCTTTAGACACACAATTAGACGACGCCTTGCGTGCTGAAGGCTTGGCACGCGAGACCATCAGCCAACTGCAAAAATTGCGCAAACAAGAGGGCCTCACAGTAGCGGATCAGGTTCATCTACAGCTTTACACCGCTTCTTTTTCTTTACAGAAAGCCTTGCAACAACATGCCAATACCATTGCCCAAGAAGTGCTGGCAATTCAACTAAACATCCATCAACAACAGCTTAACACCTCCCAAAAACAGGCCGTGCAAGTAGACGAACACACACTACATGTGCAGTTACATCAGTTGGACACAGCCTATGCAGATCGATCAAAACAAAAAGGTTGAACCCTCTTTTCCCCTATGCTAAGTAGCTATTGGGTGCATCGCAAATAGGGAAACGTAGCATGGTGAGTTCAGTCATCAAACAGGCATGTGCAACGTTTTTTTGCACCGTATTGTTAAGCATGGTGTCACCGCACGCCCAGGCATCTAGCCATTATCAAAAAAACAGCAAAAAGATCCCCCTAAACAAATCGCGCAGCACGCTGTTTGGAAATGCAGGTTTTGCCAGCCAAGTGCAATTTAGCAATCTGTTCTCTTCAGGCTTTCAAACGGGAACAACGGCAGGTGCAGGTCTGTCACTAGAACAACCCTTCAACCGCCATTTTGTCATGGGTGTGTACATGTCGGGAGCTTACCTCAGTACAAAGGCCTACGAGATAACCGTAGAGCAACAAAGCACAGATTCTGCCACGGTGACCTTAACCGAAGGTGGCAGAAAAGGTTCCGGACTATTAGAAGGTGGTGGTCTCATGAAAATTCGATTTCCCTTCAACAACCACGTGGCATGGTACTTTCCCATTGGCGGGGGCGTTGGAGGGCTCTTTGTGCATTCGGGTACCCAGTTTATGGGAGCATTTCACATCAGCCTTGTTGGTGTAGAAGCCTTATTAAGTGAACATCTTGGTATCACATTTAACACCATGAGCTCCATTCATAAGGCAAAAGGGCCTATGATGATTTCAAATACCATTCAATTGGGTTTAGTGGTTGCTTGGTGATGGATATTGAAATCTTGGCCTCTTTGAAACAAGAGGTCGATTTTTGCAGCCTGCGATTTGTTGAGCGTCAGTCCGAAAAAATCACCCTGCGCAAGAACACACTGCAGCCCCTACAGACCGTAGTCGATAGTGGCGTGATGATCACAGTGCTGCATCAAGGGGGGCTAGGATATGCTGCTACATGTGCGCTGCACCCAACTGCCCTGCAAGAGGCATTTTTGCAAGCCAAGCAGTGGGCTCTGTTAAGCAGACAAAACCGATGGGGAGATTGGAATGCTAAGAGAACCTACATGCCCCAACCCACAGGGGAGTACCGCAGCAACGTCCAACAGCCGTGGCAGAACATGCCATTGAAAGATAAGATCCATCTCTTGCAGCAGGCTTGCCATGCACTGCACAGTGATGAACGCATTGTCGATTGGGAGGCAGGTCTTTGGCACAGCACAATTCACGAATTGCTGTGGACTTCTCACGAAAGCCAGGCGCAGCAAACGTTTGTTTACACAACACCGCACCTGCAGGCAGTGGCACATCACAAAGGCGTCACCCAAGAGCGCAGCCTTGCATCGTACCGTGGTCACTGCTTTCAGGGGGGATTGGAGATACTGGAACATTGCAATTTCATCAACGCAGCAAACAGCATTGCACAAGATGTTTTGCAGCTGGTGTGTGCCCCCAATTGCCCCAGTGGAACCATGGACTTGGTATTGGATCCAGACCAAATGATGCTGCAAGTCCACGAATCCATTGGTCATCCTCTGGAATTAGACCGCATTTTGGGAGACGAGCGCAATTATGCGGGGGGTAGCTTTGTCAACTTAGACATGTTTGGTCAATACCAATACGGATCGGAGCAACTCAATATCACCTATGACCCGATGCACAAGCAGGAAATTGCTACATTTGCTTACGACTCTGAAGGCTGTCGCGCCCAAAAGGAGTGGATTATTCGCAACGGAATACTACAACACCCCTTAGGTGGAACTCTCTCAACGGCCCGTTGCAACAGGAGTAAACCTATTGCCACAACCCGCGCAAGCAGTTGGAATCGCCCCCCCATTGATCGCATGTCCAATCTTAATATGGAACCTGGTTCCTCGCGTTTCGATGAGATCATTGCATCGGTGAAAAAGGGCGTATACATGAAAACCAACAAGTCTTGGTCCATTGATCAAATGCGTAATAAGTTTCAGTTCGGTTGCGAATGGGGTCAGATGATTGAAAACGGCAAACTAACCCATGTTGTCCGCAACCCCTGCTATCGCGGATCATCGTCTACATTTTGGCGTAGCCTCAAGCAGGTAGGCGATGCAAGCACCTGGCAGATACTGGGTTCTCCCTATTGCGGCAAGGGCGAGCCCAATCAATGCATTCATGTTGGCCACGCAACGCCGGTGGCACGATTCGCCCATGTAGATGTTTTTGGCGGGGTATAGAGATGCTGTCCTGTTTTGATGCAACGGTCACTGCTTTGAAAAACAGTCTGCAACCACACGAATCATTTGCCGTCTGGTTTGAAGGGGAGCAATCGCAATTTGTTCGTTTCAATCAGGGGCGCATCCGCCAAGCCAGCCATGTTCACCAAGCCCAAATTCAATTGCAGCTGATGCGCAAGGGCCGTGTTGTGACAGGCCGTTTAACCCTGCAAGATAGTCCCACTGCAAACGAGAGTCGTCTGCGACAGTGGCTGCAACAGCAACGCCATCACTTAGATGCACTGCCCTCCGATCCACACCTGATTGTTCCCTCAGCTGTCAATAACAGCGAATGCGTTGATCAGCAACCACTGCCCGCCCCTGCCGAAGTTTTTCAAGATGTTCTAGCACATGAACACGAAACTGACCTAGTCGGGTTGTATGCTTGCGGGCCTATATACCGAGGGTTTGCAAACTCTGCTGGCCAGCGCAATGTCATGCAGCGCCATAGCTTTAACCTAGATTGCAGCCTGTACGATGCAAACAACCAAGCCGTTAAGCTCAACTATGCCGGCTCACAGTGGAGTTCCCAAGCTATCCAAAATCACCTACAGCATAGTAAACAGCAACTGCAGCAGCTACAACAGCCCTACAAAACAATTCAACCTGGGGTGTATCGAGCTTATCTAGCTCCAGCGGCTGTAGGTGAAATTCTATTTACGTTGGCCTGCTGGGGAGCCTTTAGCCTACAAGCATATCGCAGCAAATCTTCCCTGCTACAAAACATGCAACCTGGCCAAGACTGCCTTCACAAAAGCATCTGCTTGCAAGAAAACACAGCACAAGGGTTTGGTCCCTCTTTTCAACAGCAAGGCTTTATACGCCCCAACTGCATCAATCTGATTGAAAAGGGAGTTTTACAAAATCATTTGGTATCTCCCCGATCATCACAGCAGTATGACACAGCATGCAACGCAGCAAACAGTGCCGAAACGCCCGAAAGCTTAGAGATGGCAGGGGGAACATTAGAGCAACACGATATCTTACATCACCTCGATACAGGTCTGTATATCGGTAATTTGTGGTACATCAACCCTTCCGATCTCCCTCAAGGCCGACTCACAGGCATGACACGATTTTTCACCTGCTGGGTGCAAAACGGTCAACTGCAGGGCCCAATAGAACCCATGCGTTTTGATGACACGATTTACAATCTCTTTGGCCAACATGTAGAACAACTCACACGTCAACGCCAGCTCTTTTTAGATCCAAGCACCTACGACCAACGCAGCACACACAGCATGCGGTTACCAGGCATGCTGTTGTCACAACTGCGTTTGACATTATAAATGTCCTCTCGCACCAATTTATTGCTATAAACACGCGTTTAAATGTTGTAACTTTTCAAGTATTTTCTTAGGGCTTGTATCAACATTTTTTCTCACAACAAGAGAAGTCACTCTTTTCATGTTACTCAGCGCATCATCCCACTCTTCCTTATTAATTTGCTCTAAAATCCCTTCCAGAAGATCTTTTCCTTCTATCTCATATTTCATGGAAAGTAGATTTCCTTTTAAAGCAAGAACATCAGCAGCAACGAAAGAAACAACGTTGCTATAGTTGTCCAAATCATAAATACTCCTAGAAACAGCAGGCAAATTCCGTTCTTTTGCTATACTTTCCATTTCAGCAATGTATTGTTTGGCTTCACTATTTTTCTTTAACTCTTCTAATGCGTCAAAACACATTTTTTCCATCTTTTGAAAAAACTCATTTTTTCCTTCAGAATAAATAACTTTTACAATTTCTTTTGTGCCAAGCATGTCTTGAAACATTTCTTTTACACTATTAATAATTTTCTTTTTCTTTCCAAAAGG
>JBCCES010000129.1:0-4650 GCA_039030115.1 Myxococcota bacterium | reverse complement strand
GGGCTGTTGAGCAGATCGTTTCGGGTCAACCTCTTCAACAAGAAGAGGGCAAGAGCGTGTTAGAGCTTGCCCGCGACAGGGCGATTCCTTTGTTGTTGCAAACATTAAAGACGACGCGCAAAGGGCGTGTGGCTCGTGTGTTGTCGGGGCTTGGTGCACGTCAAGCGTTGCCTGTGTTACGGGATTTGGCCGTCGATAAGAGCTTGGATTTGTCTGAACGCGCTCATATTGCGTTGGCGTTGGCTGAGTTGGTGGATGGTCGAGATGCGTTGGACGAAGCGACGGTGAAAACCCTCGATTGTCTTGAACGTGATACAAGCCACGTGATTCGTGCTTTGGTGGTGTATGCGTGGGAACACATAGGTGGGCGAGGGGCGAGGCAAGCTAGTGCACGCTTGCGTGACGACCCGCACCCTTGGGTAAAACGCAGAGCGCATTTTGCCTTAGCCAGGTATGCTTTTGCTGCTTGTGCAGCTACCGAACAAGACGCCCTGTGTATTCAAGTGCAAACTCTGTTGCAACAGGCCGAACGAGCCCAAAGGCCGGAGGAAAATTTTGTTTCTCAGTTGCTGCAATTGGGGCACCAAGCAGCTCCTGTTTTGGCCCATTTTTTACCCCACTGTAGCTTTGCCGTTCGGTTGCAAATCATCGATGTTTTGGGGCGTTTTGGGCATCCTCAGTCAGCTGCCATCTTGTTGATGGTTGCTGTAGACGCCTCTAGCAAAAGCAAGCAGGGGCTGCAAGAGGCTACGGCAAGTTTGCGGGCGCTGGCAAACAGTTTGACAGGTCAAGAGACAGGACTTCTGAAACAATTGCTTGTGTTGGCCAAACGTCAAGACACTGGGGTTCGATCGGGAGCTTTGTTGTGCATAGGTAGGCTGGTCAGCAGAGAAAAAGAGACAACAAGCATGAAAGTTGTGTTGGCCAATTTACTGCACAAAGATAAGCAAGTTCAACAAGCAGCTGCTGTTGCATTGAGTGAAGGGTTCCGCAGTCGGCACAAAAAGTTGTTGGCAGATTTGGTCAGTTTGTATGAGAAGTTTCCTAAGACAGCTGCAGTTCGCGAAGCAATTTTGGTCGCTCTTGCACGTGTTTCGTTGGATGCTACGTATCATAAAGCTGCTTTTCGTCAAGCTTTAATACAGGAGACTCAGTCGAGTAATCTCAATTGTCGCTTGCTGTCGTTGGTGTTGTTGCGGCGGCTGTATACCTCAGATCAGCAATTGACAGTTTCTGCCACGCGCCTTATTGCACCTCGATTGCTGGATGCGTGTGTAGATGTTCGCGTCAATGCAGCCAAGTTGCTGCAGCAGCATGTGCCAGCCGGATTGTCTTGGCTGGTTCCCACGGTACGTCTTGCTGTGTGCAGGGCAAAGCCCGCTGAAGTTGCGCCGTTGCTAAAACTGCTGCGTCGGCTTGCCACGCCCCAAGCCAAACAGGTATTGCAGCAAGCAACATTATTAGAAGACGCCGCAACGAAGCAACTGGCCACACAATTGCTTTTGGACTGGCCCCAGTTACCTTTAAAAGGGCAAGGCAGCGCCCAATCAACAGAGGGTGTGGTGGATGCTCGCTTTGACGATGGGGAATAGATGCGCCACAATGATTGCGGAAACGTGTGACTCATGCAGGAGCAAGTATTTTGTGGGGAAACGTAACATCCGTGTTTCATGCGGATTTAGCGATTGATTTAGGCACAGCCAATACCCTTGTCCATGTACGGGGTGAAGGCGTTGTTCTCAACGAGCCCAGTGTGGTGGCCATTGTACGAGATGGTCATGAAGTGAAAACCCTTGCTGTGGGCAAAGATGCCAAAGAGATGTTGGGCAGAACCCCAGGCAACATTACAGCCATTCGCCCCATGCGCGATGGAGTCATTGCTGACTTTAGCGTGACAGAAGCCATGATCAAAAGTTTTATTCGCAAGGCCATGCAGCGATCGTTTATACTTCGTAGCCGGTTAATTATTTCTGTGCCTGCAGGTGTAACATCTATTGAGCAAAAGGCCGTGCGTGAAGCAGCCATGGGAGCCGGAGTGCGAGAGGTCCATCTTATTGAGCAACCCATTGCTGCAGCTGTGGGAGCCGGTTTACCTGTACAAGAGGCCCAGGGATCAATGATCATCGACATTGGAGGAGGCACCACAGATGTGGCTGTGATCTCTTTTAATGGCTTGGTAGCCTCCCACACGCTGCGTATAGCGGGCGATGAGTTAGACAAGGCCATTGTCAATTTTGTGCGTAAGCATCACAACATTCTCATTGGCGAACGCACGGCGGAGTACATTAAAATCCAGGTAGGCTCTGCCTACATGCTCGATGAGGAGTTGCAAATCGAAGTCAAGGGGCGTGACCTGTTGTCGGGAGTGCCGCGCTGTGTGCTGGTAACAAGCCCTGAAATTCGCGATGCCTTGCAAGACCATGTCCGCCAATTTGTAGGGTGCGCCCGCATGGTGCTAGAAAAAACACCGCCAGAACTGTCTGCCGATATTATTGAGCAGGGCATTGTTCTGTGTGGTGGGGGAGCGCAAATTAAGGGCTTGGATAAACTCATTTCGCAAGAGTGCTGCCTGCCCGTTCGTGTGGCCGACAACCCCTTGCATGCTGTAGTTGATGGGGTGGGAACCGTATTGCAAGATATCCCAGGCTACGAAGACCTACTCATTTGATGATCTCAATGTTGTAAAAGCTGTGCAGTGCCATCGTATGTCCGTGAAATCTGTTTCAATAAAGCTGTTACGGCAACACACTGTTGCTTAGACAGTCCGGGGTCTTTTTGTGCGGCTTGTTTAAAGGCTTGCAGATCTTGCAGTATGTTGTGCCCAAGCTGTTCTCCTTGTTGGGGCTTTCTACGCAAAATATCTCTTGCCCAACAGACGGTATTGTAAAATTCTTGAGCAATGTAAGAGGCAAAAATGCGTTCATGGCGAGAGCATAATGCAAAAACAGATTGGGTTGGCAAGGCCACGCGGTCGGCCGATTTAGAGGGTTGGTTTTGCATGGCAAGAATATCCACATAGCAGTCGGTTGCCTTTGTAGCGTATGTACTAAACGGTTCAAAACCGATGATAACCGGCTTTCGATTAGAATCCTGCACCACACCCTGTTCGTTTGTTGGTTTGTTGTGGGCTGCAAGATCTTGTGGGTAGTTTTTGTCTATAAAATTGATCTTTTCTATGAGGTGTTCTTGTGCTGTTTTTTCCTGTGGTATAGATATTTCTTGAGGAGAGCAAGTTTGCGCGCATCCTGCCCCTTCTATTGTGAACAGCAGGATCACAAAAATTTTCTTTGTTTTACATGTTTTTATCATATCCTAATTTGATTGTATTTTATTTTTGCATTATGCGACAAGTAGAATTGCTTTTTGCGATCATTTAATGCTAGGCAAAGTTGATTGCATGTTTTAGCGGAGATTTTACTTGCGCAAAATGCAACGTTTTCTATATACTATAATTAGGGAGGTTTGTCTGTGCGTTGGCTAGTGGGTGTAACTGTAGGAGGAAGTTTGGCCTTATGGGCATGGGCTGCTCCTGGTGATCAGTTGCCGCAGCATAGATACACCGATTCTTATACAGGGCCCACTATTGCTGTTTCGACTGTGCCTGTGGCGAAAAAACCGCATCGAACTGTTAAAGTTGACCTCAACACAGCGACACAACAGCAGTTGCAAATGCTCAAGGGCATTGGGCCTGCCAAGGCAAGGGCCATTGTGCAGCATCGGCAAAAACTGGGTGGTTTTACCCGTATCACGCAGCTGCTTGAGGTGAAGGGTATTGGCTCTAAGCTGCTAAAACAGCTGCAGCACCAAACAACCATTTCGAGTCAAAGTCAAAAAAAGCACTGCCCTGTACAACCTGGGCTGTGTCAACGATAGGGGTGGTTTTTAGCAGCTGTGAGTTTGACAACTTCTCCTATAAGTTTAATGCTAAAAAAGCGAGTTGTACGTGGGTGTACTAGCAAGCCTCGCCTAAGCTTGTTTGGGCGTGAATAACAGGAGAAAGAGCAATGAAATGCATAGATATCAAAAGACAAATGGGTGTGATGGTTTTATCGTTTGCCATGCTGCACTCGGTTGTTGTTGCAGCGGCGCAGTGGGATGGTGTGTCGGGCTCAGGTGAGCAAAAGGATTTTAGCACACAAATCAGCGTTATCATGGACGGATTTTTAAGCTTGGATAAGCAGGATTTAGAAAAGATGCATCCTCTGTTTTATCCCAAGAGCAATGAGTTGACCTCTTGGAATTCAGACCCTGCATTTTGGCAAATTCTTGGAGAGCAGGTCCAGAGCATGTTTGGTTCAGATTGGCAGATGGAGTGTGTTAACACGATGCAGTCCTTGCATCCGAGTAACCTGCAGAAGGTGAAAAGTGGAATGATCAAAAATTCCACACAGGATTTTTTGGGCTCGCAAGATGGTAAAGGCGACAACGTAGACGATTCATTATTGGAATATGTCAAGAATCTTTCTCTGCAACAGGAAAATCACAGCGATCATAATGAGTGGGACGAAAAGCAAATAGAAGACAAAAAGCACGAACAACAAGGCGAGAGACTCTGGGTAACAGATGAGCAGACTCTAGAGTTGTACTTTAATATAGCTATCACGCAAAATCAGATGGGTGACAGAGCAGACCTTCGGTCCGGCGATGGTG
>JBCCES010000128.1:0-4681 GCA_039030115.1 Myxococcota bacterium | reverse complement strand
TTGGGAGCAGGAAGTCGTAGGTTCAAATCCTGTCACCCCGACCAGATGCGCCCTTAGCTCAGCTGGATAGAGCAACGGCCTTCTAAGCCGCAGGTCGCAGGTTCGAATCCTGCAGGGCGCACCAACCGATGTCAAAGTTGTTCATTGTTTGAATCGGGGTTGCTATGGTTAAGTTACTCATTTGCAAGGGAAATAAATCTATAGTTGAAGTTGCTGATGCAAAACCTGGAGATTCCCAAGGTATTGCTTCTGTTCAAAAGTCGGGTTGGTTAGCGACGTATCCAAGTGTAGATGTTGGGCTTACACGTGAAGATATCGAAGCGCATGATTTTGACTCGCCAAAAAAGTTGCAACAGTGGGAAGCTAAGATCTGTAATCGAGGAGAGACAAAGCGAATATGGGTTGCACGTCGACATGTTAAAATCATCGGTTTTTCTGTTGCGTGTAAAGGGAATGAAAAGAACGAATTGGAGGCAATTTATGTGTTGCCTGAGTATCATGGTCGGGGTGTTGGTGGGGCTTTGATGAATAAGGCGTTGTCGTGGCTTGGAACGAAGATGGATATTGCTGTATGGTTATTTAGCCACAACGAAAAAGCCATTAATTTTTATCGTAAGTATCACTTTAGAAAAAGCGGCAAGATTTCTACCTGGCCTGTGAACGGAAAAGAGATTCCTGAGCTTGAGATGATCAAAAGCGTGGGAAGAAAGTGATCAGGAGCTAGCAGGTAGAGTTTTGGAGCAAGCTTCTCTTGTGTCAGATATTGCAGTTGCTAAAAATATCTTTGTTTTCGTTAAAAGTCAGCTTAATCTGGTTGCAGGTGCGTGAAAAAAGAGATGTTTGCAAAAGAGGGAATTAGGTTTTTTATGAATAAATATCTCAGTCGTTGTTTTGTGCTGTGCATGGTACTTGCGGGGATGTTTTTCACAGCGCATCAGGCCCTTGGAAAAGCTCCTCAAGAAACATCGAAGAGGAGGCCTGGGCCTTCGCAAAATGTCCGCGAGAAAACGTTGCGGGGCAACAAGAACTTGCTGGAGCAAAATGCACGTGGGCAGCACACTTTGGCTGCACCAAAACAAGAAAATCTTTTTGCGGTGTCTTACGAAGAGCAGCCTGTTTTTTATATAGCTGCTCCCGATGCGGTCACAGGCTTGTCTGCCCGGGGTAGAGCTCAACAAGCTAGTCAAAACTTAACGTTGGCCATTCAAGCGGTGCATGCAACAGGCGACGGAGACATGCTGGCTTTTGATGGTGATGATAAAAGGATCACTCTGTTTGTGCGAGGTTATCGCATTATTGCCCTCACCCCCGCAGATGCTTTCGCCCAGGGATTTGCAAGTTTGCGGGACTACGAGGCACATGTACGCACCCGTTTAGCCGGTTTTGTTCCTACAGAAATGACGCGGCAATTTTGGCAAAAACGTGTGCTGCGGATCTTTTTGTCTGTTGTATTTGTGCTTTTGGGAATTGCCTTGTTGCGTCAGGTTTCTCGCCTATTCAATCGGGCGGAAGAGCTTGTTTTTGAAAAGCGTGGTTCCATTTCTACTGTGACACTGTTGGGTTTTCCTCTTATTAGCGGCCAGGCTTTGGGCGGGTTGTTGGCCTTTGCTACCACAGTTGGTCGGGCTGTTTCTTATCTGGTTGTTTTCATTGCAACGGTGGGAACCGTATTGGGCCAGTTTGATAGTACACGTTTTTTGCTGCCTCAATTGGCGCATAGCATGGTAGACCCCATTGTGCGAGGTCTACAAAGCCTGGTGGGATCCATACCCATCTTAGTGCTCGTGGGTGTCATGTTGCTGGGCTTGCATGCTGCCCTACGCGTTTTGCACCTGCTTTTGGATGCAGTAGCTGAAGGTCGCTATCAATGGAAAGGCATCAATGTATCACGCATTGCTGTCTTACGTACTGTCTTACCAGTTGTTGCCATTGGTATCACGACTTTTTTGGTTTTGGCGTTGTTGTTTCAGCGCTACCACACTCCATTTGAGGTGGTTGTTTTGGAGATGTGTGCCGCTTTTTGTTTGGCCTGCATCCCCTTGTTGGCCCGTTGGGCTTGCGGTTGCTATTTGTTGTGGAGAAATATTATTCGACCGGGTGAGTGGGTGCAAATTGGTCAGGTGCAAGGCGAGGTTTCTTCTGTATCTGTAGGAACAATTCAATTGGTTCCACGGGAGGGAGGGAGTGTTGATGTTTCGCCGCTATATGCAATTTTACAGCCTGTGAGATATCTCTTGGGGCCACCTAACTGTGTTGTTTGTTTGACTTTTAAACGGAATCAGCCAGTAGAAAAATTGTGTCAACGGGTGCTTGCCGTTGTTCAGCGTGTTGATCCGCAAGCGCATGTGCAGTGTTATGGCATTTGTGATGGGGGCATACAGCTGCAAGTTGTTGTTCCCTCGACCCATTCTCGTATGCAACATCAGCTGTATATGGCCGTGTGTGAGGCGAGCGATCAAGGGGAATTTGACCTGCAAATGGGTCGCCCTGTTTGTGTGAGCGAGACATGAATGCTCTGTTTTGGCTACTTGCTTTAGCAGGTGCTGCCAGTTTTTTACCCAATTTGTATAAAACAGGGCAAGGCCAACATATTTTATTAACACCTGTGCTGCTTTGTGTTGGCTATGCTCTGTCTCCATCGGGTTTGGGATTTATTGCTCCAGCAGCCGTACGTGGTATGCAGCCGGCTGTACAGTTATTTATTACGTGGATTGCTTTATGTGCTGGAATGCATGTGCCTCACCCACGCTTATGGTTGCGTTATCGGGGTGCTTTGTTTCGTCGGCTTGGCACAAGTGCCCTCATGGCAGCATGGGTTTCTTTAGGTACGGGTGCCTTACTCGTGATGACACAGCTGATTCTTGTGGGGAGACGAAGTGAGTTGGGTAGTCTCTTGCAAGAAAAAACAGCGGTCATGGCCATGGCATGGGGTTGTTTGCTTGCAGGTTCCCAAGTGGGTTTGCGGATTTGGCAGCAGGGGTTGTTGGCTTTTGTATCTGCTGTACTTGTCAGTAACTTGACCATGCACCAGGTTGGCTTGTTGTTGGTTGTTTGTGCGGGATGCACGGCCGCTGCTGCACTGTTGCAACGCTGGGGTGAGATAATCGTTTGTTGCATTGTTTTTATTGGTGTCGCCTCTTTGTCTGCTGGGCTTTCGCAGCAGTTGGATTTGCCGCATGTATGCACCGGTTTTGCTGTGGGGTTTTGTTTGAGTCTCGTCTCAAAACAATCTTTTGAACAGAGGCGTTGGGTTTCTCAGGCGTCTGTACCCGCTCAAGTGGTGGTGATTGTATTGGTGGGTCTGACTGTGCAAGTTCCTTGGGCTGCCCTTGCGTGGGGAATCTGTTTATCCATTGTTTTGGTTCTCATGCGTTTTGCCAAAACAGCATCTCGCTTAACATTTGAAATAACACCCATGTCTTTAGTTTATGGCCATGCGGCTCGGTGCACGGCCTTTGCCGCGGCGTTGTTGTTTGCAGGTGGAAGAGCTCATAGTCCTGCCCAACTGTTATTGGTCATAACAGCTGTGGCCGCTTCTTTAAGTGATCTGGTTATATGGTTTGCTATCAGATATCGGAATAAAACATGTGGCGTGAAAACATCTTAGAAGCAGTCCGTTACGCTGTTGTGCTTGCAGCCGTTTTTTTGGTTGTGCACCTGTGTCAACGTGCGTTGTGTGGCCCCAACATGCTAAGCCCGCTGGCAGCTTTGGGTTTTGTGTTGCTTGCCGGTATGGCTACGGGCGAATTGGTGCAGTTGGTTGGTTTGCCCAGGCTAACGGGTTACATGGCCTTAGGCGTGTTGAGTGGACCTTTTTGTTTTGCGTTTTTTGGCGCTGAAGAGGTGGGAAGCTTGTCGTGGATGAACGAGCTTGCCCTGGGTCTCATTGCTCTCACAGCAGGAAGTGAGTTGCACGTGAAACAACTTGTGCAGGGCGGAAGAAGCCTACTATGGGCCGTCTTTTTTCATGCACTTTGTATTCCTGTTGTCATGGCAGGGGTTTTTATCGCCTTGTCCCCCTGGCTGGGACTGCCTGCGGGGTTATCGTTTCGATCTGTGGTCGCTTTGTCGGTTGTGTGGGGCGTTTTAGCCATGTCCAAAGCGCCTGCAGATACGTTGGCCATTCTAAAAGAAACCGGGGCGCGACACCGTTTTGCGCAGCATGTATTGGGTGTTGTGATTCTCATTGATGTGGTGGTTTTGATTCTGTTTGATGCGGCAGCTTTGTTTGCGAAAGCTTCTTTGAATCCTCACACACACGTATCGCTACATCATCTGATGCATTTGTTGGTTGAACTTGGCTCTTCTTGTGCTGCTGGTGTGACATTTGGTTTGGTGACAGCGGCATGGTTTTGGCTGACGGGAGATGATCTGCGTTTGGGTGTGACATTTTGCGTCGTGAGCGCATTTGCCGTAGGGGCCTTTTGCAACTATTTGCATTACGACACACTGCTTGTTTTTATGACAGCAGGTTTTGTTGTGCATAATTTATCTGAACAAGGGATCCGTTTGGAACATGCGATAGAAAATCTATCTTTTGGAGTGATGATTCTGTTTTTTGCAACGGCAGGAGCTTCTTTGAATTTGGAAGCTTTGGTGACTCTTTGGCCTTTTGCGTTAGCATTGGCAAGTGCGCGTGTATTGGTTACATTTGGGGCATCTTATTGGGGACATGCCATGG
>JBCCES010000127.1:0-4684 GCA_039030115.1 Myxococcota bacterium | reverse complement strand
TCGTTCTGAGCCAGGATCAAACTCTCCACTTAAGTAGACGGCTCTCCAAAATCTTTCACCCGCAAGCAAGCTTGCAAGCTTCCAACTCCTTCATTCCATCTACCGTAAAGTGTGCAGAATTGACGTTGTGCACCATCACTTTATCGGCTGTCTAGTTGTCAAAGAGCCAACACCACGCAGCCTCACGCCGCCGTGTACCAATTAGCCTAAGGCTTTTTGAGACATTGTCAAGGATCTGATCGAGATGAGTAGCTTGGTACAGCAACCAAACTGCAATAAATTAGTGACTGCATGTAACATGATCGGAGCAAAAACATGATTCAAGCACAACGAATTCACCTTGACACAGGAGCAATTCCTATATTGGTAAAAAATTACAGGGTGCGAACAGACCATAAAACATGAGCAAGAAAATCCAGCACAAAACAAAAAAAACTTCCTCTCCACTCTACCAGGGTAACCCTCGACAGCTACCGATCTTTGATCGCAATAGCAAATCCATCGTAAAAGAAAAACCCTATCCCCGCTTGGCTCAATTCATGTGGCGACAGCCGTTGGGCTCCGCCGTGACCGAACTGCTGCTGAAACATCCACAGGCTTCTTGGCTCACTGGTTTGTGGTGCAACTGCAGATATTCACGCATGCACATTGCACGTTTTGTCAAACAGAACAGCATTCGCGTGCAAGAGTGTGAAAAAAGTCCGGATCAATTCACCAGCTTTAACGATTTTTTTACGCGAAAACTCAAGCCCCATGCTCGCCCAATCAACAAGAATCCACAAGCATTGATTTCACCCGCAGATTGTCGCATGCTGGCTTACCCCATTGGCAACAACACAGTTGTTCCCATTAAAGGGAAAACGATTCGCGTCGAGAAACTACTTCAAGCGCACAAAGCTGCCCAACCATTTCATGAAGGTCTCTGTATTGTTTGCCGTTTGGCTGTTTCGGATTACCATCGATTTTGCTATGTGGATGATTGCAGACACGGAGAAATTCAAAAAATCAATGGGTTCTACCGAGCTGTTCATCCTCTTTCGCTCAAAAACATGAAGGATGTATTTTGCGAAAATCGACGCCAACTCACCCTGCTGCATACAAAGTATTTTGGCCTCGTTGCCCATGTAGACGTAGGCGCTTTACTTGTTGGGAAGATAAAGCAACATTTTTTACAAGGTACGCAAGCACACAAAGGCCAAGAAAAAGGCTTTTTTGAATTTGGTGCTTCGACCATTATTCTGCTGTTGCAGCCAAACAGAGTGCACATAGATACAGACATTACACAAAACACGCAACGCGGCATTGAGACACGGGTTCTTTATGGTGAACGCATTGGCACAGCTATTGCTTGACCATCGTACAACATGACAGATAAAGTTTTGTTATTGTCCAAAAACACAAAAAGTTCACAGATGTTTCAAGGATTTTCTAAGCAGTCCATTGCGTTTCTGAGAGATCTCGAAGCTCACAACAACCGTGAATGGTTCGAGGCAAACAAAGACAGATACAAACAGCACATAGAAGCTCCATCAAAACAATTTTTGCAAGAGATATTGCAACAACTGCCTCGTATTGCAGGCAAACCTCTGTGCGGCAAGATATTCCGCATCTACCGAGATGTACGTTTTAGTAAAGATAAAACTCCCTATAATGCCTACGTGCGCATGTTGTTTCGTTGCGCCCACACCGAAAAGATCGATTGCGGTTCGGCTCCTGCATTTTATTTTTCTTTACAACCAGAAAAAGTCCTTTTAGGAGTAGGTGTATTTGAATTTTCCAAAACTGCATTGAACGTTTATCGACAAGCTGTGACAAGTGATGTAAATGGCAAAAAAATTGACAAAATACTCGCCGCATGCGCATCAAAAAAAGGGTTTTACACGAATGAACCTCAGCTAAAACGTGTGCCGAGTGGATACGATAAAGATCACCCTCGAGCCCAGCTGCTGCGCCGCAAAGGGCTCACCATTTGGCACGAATCCAAACCCAATACAGTGCTTGCAACCCGTTCAGTAGATAATTGCTTGGCACTGTATAAAGAGATGCAACCTGTTTACCAGTGGATGCAAATATTGCAAGGGTAAAAACCAGATGCCTTACGATCCGGGACTTGCCCAACGCCTGCAAGAGGTTCTGCTAGATTATCCAAACATGGTAGAGACCAAAATGTTTGGGGGCATCTGCTACATGCTCAACGGCAACATGTGTGTGGGAGTGCACAAAGACACACTGATTGTTCGCATTGGAGAAAAACAAGCTGAAAAAGTCCTTCAAGAACCCCACGTAGGCCCCATGGATCTGACCGGAAAAGCCATGAAAGGGTGGGCAACAATTCAACCCAAAGCCATTGAAGATGATGCCCACCTTCATCGATTTTGCAAGCTAGCCATTGCATTTGTCAAAACATTGCCACAAAAATAATGTTTTTTATCTCAAACAAGCTATACGTCAAGAACCTCAATGAAAAATCTATGCAAAATCAGGAGCAGAAAAATGACAAATAGAAAAACAGCTGCATTGAGCTGGCTATTGGCAAGCACACTCATCGCCTGTACCCATTTGCAACAAACACAAAAAAAGAAACCGACAGAGCTGTTTTTAGCACCTCATATGCTTTTTGCTACTTGCCCATCAGAGACGCAAACCATGCAAACAGTAGAATATCTGGACTTTCACAAAATAAAACGGCAAGCAAGCCTGTCGGTTCTCAAAACCCAAAAAAATGTTTTCAAAAAATTGTTCGCAGATTTGTTATCTCAGGAGTATCCCATTTTTAGCTTGGCAACGTTGCAACGTTCCAATGACATTGAGCGGTTCTTTTCCGAGAACCGATCCTTTGTTGCTTGTACACAAGACAATCAACCTGTGTTGTTCATCAACCCACTACAAAACCCTGTGCTATTGGGCGTTAAGAGCAAGTCGCAACAAAGACAGGTGCGGATCTATCCCAGAAACGCTTTTTTGAATGTCACCCGCTATAGCCAAAGAAAAGGCACCATAACAAAAGACGTTTTGAAACTGTTTTCTCAAAACGGTTTCCATCTACTACTATCAGACACAGACAAAGCATTTTTGGGCGCTTTCGTCCACCAAACGCAACCAATACATCAACAAGATAAAACAGCACACAAAAATTCTGACACCCCTGCAGTGCAGCATACTCAGATAAAGCCCAACTTTACATTTGGCCCCTTATCGAAGACTCAAAAAGAGCAGCTGAAAGCATTGGGTTGGTGGGCAAAGGGCTGCCCTGTTGCACTGGAGCGGCTCAACCATGTGTCGTTTACACATCACTCGCCCAATGGCCCCCAACAAGGAGGAATCATTGTTTTGGATGTTCTGGCACCCTATGTTGCTGAGGCAATGCGAGAATTTTACCAAGAAGACATTGTGCTTCGCAATGCAACTCCCACACCTGCAGTTGGATTTCAACTGGATTCTATGACAGTGGCTTTTAACTGCAGAGCCATCACCGGAGGTGGCTCTCACTCTTTGCACTCTTACGGTACGTCTATTGACTTCAACACCATGGAAAATCCCTACATCGGCATTTACAATCTCGACAAAAAATTGCCATATATCCAAGGAAAGGTCCTTCCCCCTTCGCCGCTCAATAACCTTGTTCGAAATGTCCTCGGCACAAAAGATGCTGAAATCATGAAGTCTATCATGCTAAAAAAGGGCTTTACATGGGGAGGCGAGTGGTCCGATCGCATTGACTACATGCATTTTCAGGTGGGTCGCTTTGTCTCTACATTGCTCTCCATGCTCGACAAAGAGGGCGGAGCCGGTTTTTATCGCATTGCACGCCATCAACCCCAGATAGAAAAGTGGGTTCGCCCGCAAAAATGGGCCTATTTATACAAACTGTATGGGCAAGGGTTTTTAAACGCCTTAGAACGACACAAATCGCAAATCGCTCAACTGTCTGACTTTGATTTTTTTAACCTGATCCTGGAAGATTTAGAAAAACAAAATGAGTACACAAGCAAACAAAACGCAACGCATCAAACGCCCGTTTCAATTGGCAGCGGGGTTTGAGCCTAGAGGCGATCAACCTAAAGCCATTGAAGCACTCACAGAGGGCATCCAGCAAGGACTAAAACACCAAACCCTCTTGGGCGTAACAGGATCGGGGAAAACCTTTACCATGGCGGGTGTCGTGGCTGCATGCAACAAACCGGCACTGGTACTGGCTCACAACAAAACCCTGGCAGCCCAATTGTACCAGGAACTCAAAAGCTTTTTTCCCCACAATGCGGTGGAATACTTTATTAGCTATTACGACTACTATCAGCCAGAGGCCTATGTGCCCTCTACAGACACCTATATTGAAAAAGATAGCCAAATTAATGAGGCTATCGACCGCCTGCGCCACCGCACCACACGTTCATTGCTGTGCCGCGACGACGTGATTGTGGTAGCGTCTGTCAGCTGCATTTACGGCATTGGCAGTACCGAAAGCTACAAGCAGATGACTGCTTACGTTGAAGTAGGCAGACCCCTGCGGCGCAACTCTTTTTTGCGCCAGCTAGTAGAAAGTCAATACGAACGCAACGATATCGCTTTTGCCCGCGGCACAGTCCGCGTACGAGGCGACGTGATTGAAGTATTCCCGCCCCACGAAGAGGAGGCGGCTGTACGTGTGAGCTTTTTTGGCGATACCGTAGAGGCTATCTGTTTG
>JBCCES010000126.1:0-4686 GCA_039030115.1 Myxococcota bacterium | reverse complement strand
TGCACACTGTTGGCTTGGTCGCTTTGCGGTGTTGCTGCAAGCACAACGTGCCGATAAAGCGTTTCGCTCACAAAAGGCAACAGAGGAGCTAAGCATTTGCTGAGGGTGGCGAGAACTTCGTATAGGGTACTGTAAGCTGCTTGCTTGCTGTGTTGATCTTGTGTGTTATGAGCTTTGCGCCAAAAGCGGCGGCGGCTTTGGCGAATGTACCAATTGGTCAGTTCATCGACAAATCCAAGCAGTTCGGGAACAACTTTGTCTAACCGATAGGTGTTCATGTGGGTGTTGACACCATCAATCAAGCTATGCAAGCGCGACAGAATCCATTGATCGAGCAGGGGGCGCTGTTGCAAAGAGGGTGAGGTTGTCTCATGTGTGGAGGATGGCTGCCAGCCATCTAAATTGGCATACTGCACAAAAAAGCTGCAGGCGTTGTGTAGTGGTAAAATGACTGTTCGCACCATTTCGCGAACACCTTGTTCGTTAAATTGTAGCGGCTCGGCCCGGGCAACGGGGGAGTTCACCAAGTAAGCACGCAATGCATCAGCTCCATACTGCGAAAGCACTTGGTTAGGGTCTGGGTAATTGCGTTTTGACTTGCTCATTTTGCTGCCGTCTTGAGCAAGCACCAACCCGTTCACAATCACATTGTGAAACGGCGGCTTGTCAAATAGGGCGGTGGATAATACCAGCAACGTATAAAACCACCCGCGGGTTTGATCCAACCCTTCTGAAATGAACTGAGCGGGAAAATGGCTGGCAAAAGAGGCTTTGTTGTCAAATGGGTAGTGGTGTTGGGCATAGGGCATGCAGCCCGATTCAAACCAGCAATCAAACACCTCCGGTGTGCGTTTCATAGCTCCCTTACAGGCTGTGCAGGGCCAAGAGAGGCTGTCTACATGATGACTGTGTAGGTCGTCAACTGCTTGACCGCATAATTTTTGCAGCTGTGCGATGCTGCCCACACACTGGTGTTGCTGACAGTTTGTACAGACCCAAATGGGAATGGGTGTTCCCCAAAAGCGGTTGCGCGAGACAGTCCAATCTTGGGCTTCGCGTAGCCAGTTGGCAAAACGTTTGTGTCCCACTGCTTCGGGAACCCAGCGAATGCGGCTGTTGTGTTTGTACATGCGGTCTCGCAGTTGTGTCACTTTGACCAACCAGACAGGAACTGCCTTGTAGATGAGAGGTGTGTGGCTACGCCAGCAGTAGGGGTAGCTGTGTTGAATGGTTTCGTGCTTAAACAGTTTTCCTTGCTGTTTGAGGGTGCGAATGATTTGCGTGTCGGCCTGTTTGATGTTTTGTCCTGCAAATTCAGGAACTGCTTGAGTAAAGCACCCCTCTTCATTGACAGGATCCACCAACGTAATGTTTGCTTGCTGACATACGTAATAGTCGTCTTGCCCGTAGGCGGGCGCTAGGTGCACCACACCCGTACCCGCATCGTCGCTGACGTGATCTGAAGATAACACGGTAAAGCGCTTGCAATCTGATGAACTATTTTGCCCTGTAAAATAGGAAAAAGGAGGTTCGTAGTGCTGCCCCACCAGGTCGCGCCCCAAACAGGTAGACACAATAGGGGGGGCTGATTGCGAAAAACAGCTGCTTAGTCGGGACTTGGCCACAATGTACAACGCGTTGTCCGCTTCGTTGCGCACGGTGACATATTCCATATCGGGGTGCACGGCTACCGCCAAATTGGCGGGCAGAGTCCAGGGTGTCGTTGTCCACACCAACAAGCTGGCGGGCAAGTCCGTTTGCTGCACCGGCGAGCCGGTTTGCTGTTTGAGAGGAAAGCGGACAGTAATGGCTGGGTCTTGAACGTTTTGGTAATCTAAACCGGCCTCAAAGTTCGACAAAGGCGTGGCTAACCGCCAACTGTAGGGCATCACACGAAACCCCTTTTCGACCAGCCCTTTGCCCCATAATTGCTCAAAAACCCACCAGACAGACTCCATAAACTGGGGATCCATGGTTTTGTAATCGTTGTCAAAATCCACAAAACGCCCCAAACGTTCAATGGTTTGACGCCACTGTTTTGTGTAACGCAGCACGCTGCTGCGGCACGCTTCGTTAAATCGCTCGATACCGTATGTGCGAATGGCCGCTGGGCCACTGATGCCGAGCGCTTTTTCTGTCTCCATTTCAATGGGTAACCCATGGGTATCCCAGCCGAAACGGCGTTCAGCATATTTGCCTTGCATGCTGAAGTAACGCAAAACAGTGTCTTTAATGCTGGATGCCACAAAGTGTCCATAATGGGGCAGACCCGTTGCAAACGGGGGGCCATCGTAGAAGGCATAACAATTCTCTGGAGAGCCGTTGCGCTGTTTGACAGAGTGTTCAAACACCCCGTTTTGCTTCCACAATTGCAATATGCGCTGCTCGCGTTCGTCGATGCTGAGGGAGTTGTCGAATGGGGTAAAAGGCGTCTTCTTAAATGCCATGATGGTTTTGAGTTTACCCTGTAGCAGCACGTGGGCCAATGTTTTTAGGATATTGCCGCTGGTCTAACCCTCTGCTTGGGGCAGGCGGGTGTCAATGCGCAGTGCATGAATCTGTTTGTGCATGAGATTCCCCAGTGCACGATAGACCATTTGATGGCACTGCACAGGGGTTTTACCTTGAAATGCATGGCTTTCGATACAGACATGAAAATGGCCCGCGCCTGGGTTGCGTTGTACCGCAGGATGGCCTGCATGCTGTGCGCTTTCGTCTGTTACTTGCAGACGGGCAGGTGCAAGAGCTTGTCGCAAAAGCTGTTCAATGCGCTGTTGTGTGTTTTCTAATGCAGTCTCGTTTCCCATCTGTCTGATCTCGGTTTGTTGCTGATACGTTTAGCAAGCATCATGCCATGTTCATAGCTTTTTATGCAAAGCCCTGCTTGCGTTGTAACACATGGGCAACAAGTTCTGCAGTTGACCGGCTGCACCAATGCGCCAAACATCTCCATGAACGGCTGTGTCAGGTACCCCATGGGCAACAATGTGCCACCTGTTGGAAGCGGGGGTTTTCTGGAGCTGATAGGTATAAAAACGTGCGGGTGTTATCAATGGAATGTTCTTTTGCAAGGCCTGAAGGCTGGCAGGTTTATCGTGTTGGGATTGGTGTAGGAGTTGAGCTGCATGCAATCTTGTCAGCAGATAACGCGCCTCACTTTGCTGGGCTTTGCAAGCAAAACCCTTGAGAGCAGGTGCCGTTGTCCACACAACAGCAAACAAAAAAGCCCCTATAAGTGTTATCTCCCACCAGGTGAGATGTTGCCATAGGCCGGGGGAGGTTTTGTGATCAAAAGGTTTTTGCGGCTGCCTTTGGTTTGTTGGCTGTTGGCTTGTCTCTTTCGAAAAATTTTGCACAACAACTCCCTACTTTATATAACAAATAAATTTGTTTGGGTATTCCCTATGATGGCTCTAAAAAATTGCCGTTGCGCGGGAATGAACTGTTGTAGTTGCTTTGTTATGGCTGTTAAGGCAAAACAACGCAGATGGAGGTATGCGATGAACAAGTACACGATAATATATGGATTGCTGGCAAGCAGTCTCATGATAAGCGGTTGTGGTGATAACGAGTCAGACGGTACAGTGGAAACGGGGGAGTTGGCTTCAACGGCCAGTAAGTGTTCTGACTATTTTGACAGGATAGAAGAACAATACCTCTCATCAATATGTACTAATTATGTAGAAACTTGCAAGAAGATGATTGGGACAACATTTTTCAACCCGGCCAAGTGCATTAAAAATGCAATGTGTGTATCGGCACAATTTAACGCTGTGTGCCCCTCCGCGATTGGGGGGCAACAGAAGAAACCTAGCAAAGCCTTTTTTGATGCCTGTCTGCAAACAGGATGCTAAGAGCATGTTTTTAAATTATTCCATTTGCCTCAACTTTGTTAAAAACACCCTTCAAAATGCTCATTTATGCTGTATAAACTGCGCTTTTTCAGGGTGTTTTTGCCTAGCTGAGACTGCATTCATTTACATTTAAAAACATGCTCTGATGGATTGACTCCGAGCTTTCATGTGCAATGAGGTAAGTTGCAGTCATGGGACTAGGGAAGATTGCAGCGGTGCGTTAAACTAACAGCGTGTTGCCGTGCCGTGCCGATTTTCCGATTTTGCAGCGCCTTGTGCATGGCAAGCCGTTGGTCTATTTAGACAATGCAGCTACAACACAAAAACCCCGCTGTGTGTTGCAGGCAATGACCCGTTTTTACCAGGAGCAGTGTGCCGGTGTACACCGGGCTACTCACGCGTTGAGCGAAGAGGCTACGCAGTTGTACGAGCAGGCCCGTGCTCGCTGTGCCACGTTTTTGGGAGCCGCATCTGCCGATGAAATTGTGTTTGTGCGCGGCGCTACTGAAGGCATGAATCTGCTGGCTCATGGCTTAGGGCAACAGTTGCAGTCGGGTGACGAGGTGGTGGTCTCTGTCATGGAGCATCACTCCGGGTTTTTGCCGTGGCAGCGTGTGTGTGCCCAGCGAGGCGCTCACTTGCGCATTGCTCCCATGACCGATGCGGGTGAGTTAGACCTGGAAGCTCTGCGCAAGCTGATTGGCCCTCAAACACGGGTAGTGAGCTTGGTGCATGTCTCACATGTGTTGGGAACGGTAAATCCCATTGAGCAAGTTGCCCGTTGGGCTCACGAGCAAGGCGCCGTTTTGGTGGTGGATGGAGCACAAGCAGT
>JBCCES010000125.1:0-4715 GCA_039030115.1 Myxococcota bacterium | reverse complement strand
GAACTTAGAAAATGACTAAATTATTCAACAATAAAAGTTGACAATTTAAATATAAACATCTATAGTTAGTGAATATGATTTAAAAAACAATTCCTCATGAAAAAGCAATCAAAAAATATTTTTCTCTTTCTCTTAGTGCTGATTCCTTGGGCCACCGGGTGTGGCGACCCGGAACCTGTTGCAGCCACAACGAGCACGCAGCCAACACACTCTCAACCCACTTACAAAGCACCAAAGACCAAACACCCAATCAAAAAATGGAAACTTCAATTAGCCAATCATTCAAAAGACGAAGATGATGTCAACAACGACTCAAATGCTTCAGAATCATCGGGCCCTTTTATTCACCTGAAAGGCCAAAAAGTTCCACCAGAAAATGATGAAGCTGTTGCTCATCTTGATTTCCATCCCGATCATTATGAGTTGCACCACGTGCGAGGAGATGGTTCGTGCGAAGTGCGGGCCCGAACCCTACGGCTAGTGGCATACTTCGCTGTGGAACATCCAGAGCTCTTTGATCATTTCATCAACAATTTACGCAACGCAGCTCATCGATACAAGCAACAGGATGAGCGCTTTGCCCGTCGAGCAAAATGGCAAGAAGCGATTTTCCTTTTGCAGCAATTAAAAGACCAATCTCTCAGAGAGATCATCCACTCTTTTAACAGCGAACACTTCGAAGAAATTGTGATCGAAAAATTCATCCGACCCTTTTGGGCAGCAAGCATCCGTGAAGGAATTGTCACGACATTCATCGAACAAATAGACTCCCTCATGAAAATCGCAATTTTTCTAAAAGAGACACAGATCAATCAAAATCTCATCGAAATGAAAAATACTACTCTCAGTGCAAAGAAACTTATCATTGACAATGAGGAAAACGCAATGCAGCTCAATGCAGGACTCTCTGAGGAGGAAGATGCCCTTCGAATTGCTTACGCAGCAAAGCGCGCAAGATTTATCGTGTACGGCTTTGAAGAAGCAATTCCACAAAGAAGAGAAAATAGAAGCTTTCAGCTGGCTCAATTTACATCGTCGCGGAACGTTGAAAAAGCAAAGAATTGGGGATTTAAGGCTATTCCCCTATATATTTTCTTTAAACGCTTTTTCGGTTTGCCCCTACCAGAAAACGCAAAAGATGGCCTTGTTATCCTCTTTTCGCACCCTCAAAAACAACACATGGATCTCCTCATCAAAAAAGGTGCGCTCTAGGATCCAGATCATTGACTTGCACAAATTCCAAAATTTCTTGTATACTGAATGCAGGAGGATCTTGCACAATGAACAGACACGCTTGCGCTTTAGCATTTTTTGTTTTACCTATCACTTTTGCCTGCGGTAACGATAGCAACACGACTACCAATAGCCCTGGTAGTACAAACTCTGGCAGCAAAACAGAAAACAGCACACCCAGTACAACAAAAGATGCAGCAACAACCAGCTGCACTGCCCCAGCTGGATCGGCCTGTTTTGACATCACATTTACCGGCCTGTGGACCGTTGATAGCCATCCTGTTAATTTTCCACCAAATCCGCACTTCTCCCCATTGATCGGCACAACACACAACGATCAACTCACCCTGTGGGCTCCTGGGCAATTGGCTACCCCTGGGATTCAATCCATGGCCGAAACAGGAAACACCAGCCAACTAAAAACCGAAATCAATGATCACATTTCCAAAGGCGTCGCCCAAACCCTGGTAGAGGGTAAGCGCATTGATGCCACACAAAGTACAACTGTTTCTATTGTTGCGTCAGAATCTTTTTCCTTACTAACAGTCACCTCCATGATTGCCCCTAGTCCCGACTGGTTTGTTGGCGTGTATTCCTTGCCTCTAAGAGAAAACAACGAATGGATCGATGAAAAAACAATCTCGTTCAACACAATCTACGACGCCGGCACCGACGATGGCCCGAATTTCACATCTGCCAACGCACCAGCAAATCCCCACAAACCCATTCAACAGTTGCTCGACCAGCACTTTACAAAGAGCTCACCTCCCATTGCACGCTTAGTTATCAAGCGGGTGAAGTAATGTGTTAAACAGGTGATGTGGCAAACGAAGACCCTAACACAGCAGCGCGTCTGCACAATTTTTTACCTTCGCCTCTACCTTGCAGCGATGTAGACTCTATTTTACAGGCTTTTTTAGATGCCATGGCTGCCAAAAATCTGCAGCTATACCCTGCACAAGAAGAGGCAATTTTGGAGCTGATGGACGACAAAAATGTCGTCCTCAACACACCCACTGGATCGGGCAAATCCCTTGTGGCGCTGGCGTTGCACTTTTGGGCATTCGCTCTGGGTAAGCGATCGTTTTATGCGTGCCCGATTAAAGCATTAACGAGCGAGAAATTCTTTGCGTTGTGCCGCGAATTCACACCGCAACACGTGGGCATGCTCACGGGAGATGCCAGCATTAATCCTGCCGCACCAATTATTTGTTGCACAGCCGAAGTCCTTGCCAACATGGTGCTATCGAACGAACAGCGTCAAGAGATTCACTGTGTGGTACTAGACGAATTTCACTACTACGCAGACCCAGAACGCGGAATGGCCTGGCAGTTGCCACTGCTCTGCTTGCCACAAGCAACACTGCTGCTCATGTCAGCGACGCTGGGTGATCCTTTCGAACTCAAACGCAAATTGCAAAAAACCAGCGCGCGCGAAGTGGCTGTGGTGGCCCATGCACAACGCCCAGTACCTCTGGATTTTACCTATTGCGAAACACCTGTGCATGAGACACTGCAAGAACTGCTCGCACAAAACAAAGCACCCATCTACGTGGTGCACTTCACCCAACGTGAATGCGTTGCAGCGGCACAAAACCTCACCAGTTTTAACCTATGCAGCCGCGAACAAAAACAAGCCATTGCCGCAGAACTAAGCCATTTTCGGTTCGACACACCCTTTGGGCGAGACATGAAACGCTTTGCGAGCCACGGCATTGGATTGCATCATGCTGGGCTACTGCCTAAATACCGCCTGCTTACAGAAAAACTGGCGCAACAAGGACTCATCAAGGTCGTGGTGGGCACCGATACTTTGGGTGTGGGTGTCAATATTCCCATCCGCACCGTGCTGCTGAGCCAACTGTGCAAATTTGATGGCAAACGGGTGGCTATTTTGCGTGCACGAGAATTTCATCAAATCGCTGGTCGAGCTGGTCGCAAGGGTTTTGACGAGGCAGGCAGAGTGGCGTGCCAAGCACCAGCACATGTGATCGAAAACAGACGAGCCCAAGCGCGCTTTGCTGCTGGCCAATCCAAAAAAAAAGCTCCCAAACCCGCCCCTGCACCCACACGCTACGCCCACTGGGATACCAAAACCTTTGAACGGCTCATCGACAAGCAGCCTGAACCCTTGCGTTCTCAATTTACGGTTTCTTACTTTTTGCTGCTCACACTGCTGCAAAACCACCGACAAAACATTGGGCATGGTTACACCCAACTTGTCCAACTCATTGCGCAAAGCCATGAAAGTTCCGCTGCCAAACGCCAGCATCGCCGCCAAGCAGCCTTGCTGTTTCGCGCACTGCAGCAAAGTGGCATTGTACAAAACAAACAGACTGCCGGCCTTGCCAAAAAAGCAGCTTGGTGCTTGCAAGAGCAGCTCCAAAAAGAGTTTTCTGCCCATGAAAACTTATGCTTGTACCTACTTTCGGCCTTGCAACAGCTGGACACCACACACCTGGATTATGGATTGCAAGTGCTCAATCTCGTGGAGGCTTGCCTCGAAAACCCCAAAGTGATTCTGCAAAAACAGTGTGACAAACTCAAGCAGATCAAATTGGCCGAGCTAAAAGCCCAAGGGGTTGAATACGAAGAACGGATGCAACAGCTAGAAAAGGTGGAATATCCCAAGCCCATGGCAGACTTCATCTACAGCACCTTTAATGTCTTCTGCAAACAGCATCCGTGGATGCTGCAAGACAACATTCACCCCAAGGGCATTGCACACGAAATGGTGCAAAAATGCGCTTCGTTTAACGAATATGTGTCTGAATACGGTCTGCAACGCAGTGAAGGAGTGCTGTTGCGTTACCTGTCCAGCGTATACAAAATCTTGATGCAAACCGTTCCCAATCACAATAAAACCGATCCCGTATGGGATGTGATTGCTTTTTTTGGAGACCTGTTGCAACGGGTAGACAATAGCCTGATTACCGAATGGCAACAGCTGCAACACCCCACCATCTCCCAAACACAACAATCCATCGCTATTGGTACAAAACCCACCAATACATTGGACGAACAAGGACTACGTGCCTTGATCCGCACACAAATGTTTCAATTTCTTCGTTATTTGTCACGCAAACAATATCAAGAAGCTGCGTTGTGCGTTCGTTCTCACCAACAAAACATGTGGACCGCAGCACAATTAGAAGAGGCCTTGCAAGACTACTACACCCAATACGACCACATTGTTGCAGATGCCCGAGCACGACAGGCAAAATTCACATTGATTCATGCTACAAGTGCAAAACAGTGGGATGTTCAGCAAATTATACCCGATCCCCAAGGTGATAATCAGTGGGTGCTTGAGGGATTTGTGCCTTTGCGTGACATCCCTCAAACAGGCCAGCCTGAAGCAGGCCGGCCTTTGGTTTGCTTACAGCGCATTGGATGTTAACGCCGCTGTCGCTTTATGGGCACCCGCTTTTTTCCGCGAAGACTTTTTCGACAACATGGCTTCCATTTTCGCATACATTCTT
>JBCCES010000124.1:0-4726 GCA_039030115.1 Myxococcota bacterium | reverse complement strand
TTTGTCGGATTTTCGGCGGCTTAATAAATCAAAACAATGACCACTGATTTTCTGTTAAGCTGACTTCGCGCTGACTGCAAAAAACAGAACCATGACATGGGATATAGCCGTTGTTGCGGCTTACTTACTGGTAACACTTCTCGTTGGCATGACCACAGGACGAGGTGTCACCACAATGAAGCAGTATGTCATTGGCAAACGGAAACGCTACACAACTTTCACTCTAGTCGCTACATTGCTTGTCACCGATATGGGGGGCGGTTCTACCTTAGGAGCCTCCGAAAAAGTTTTTTCACTGGGTCTTGTGTGGATGCTTGCCGCATTAGGCGAATCGATGAATAAACTCGCCACAGCCTACTGGGTTGCCCCTCGCATGCAACCTTTTCAACACAAACTGTCTGTAGGAGAAATCATGGGCGAGCTGTATGACAAACCTGGGCAGGTGATTACGGGTGTCTCTGGCGCACTCATGTGCCTAGGTTTGGTGGGCGCACAAATGGTGGGTATGGGACATGTGTTACAAAGTGCCTTTGGACTTTCACATGCCTATGCAACTGCTCTTACTTGCGGCATTGTAGTGGCATATGCGTCCTTTGGTGGAATCCGAGCCGTAACAGCCACAGATGTGATTCAGTTTGTTGCTTTTATCATTGTTGTTCCCATTTTAGCTGGTTTGGCTTTATGGAACTGCGGCGGTTATAACGCTCTACACAGTCTTGTTCCACATCAACATTTTGCCGTTGTCTCACGGCCTGACATGTTTCGACACGGATTTGTGTTTTTGGTGCTGGCTATTCCCGTACTGGACCCTTCTGTCATGCAACGCCTTCTTATGGCTGAAAATGGGCAACAAGCTCGCACTTGCTTAAACGTCACTGCTGTTGTGCAAGCTGCACTCACATGCCTCATTACGCTCATCGCCCTTGCCACATTGGCGACATCACCTCAACTGGACCCTTCCCTCACCCTGTTGCACGCAGTGAATACCCTGCTTCATACAGGATTACGGGGGTTGGGCATTGTCGCCTTGCTGGCTGTTATGATGTCTACGGCGGATTCCTGCTTGCACGCAGCTGCTGTCTCTTTGTCGCACGACACCATTGCGCCCCTACAAAACAATCTGTTGTCCGACGCCGCCCAGCTCAAACTCACACGCTGGCTAACGTTTGCATTGGGCATTGCCGCAACAGGAGCGGCCATGCATTTCACCAGTATTGTAGATCTCTTTCTGGCCTCTTACGACTTTTGGGCACCTGTGGTTGTGCCTCCATTACTGCTAGGCATTGGAGGGTATAAAGCAAGCGCAAGATGCTTTTGTGCAGCGGCAACAGCTGGCGTAGCAGCTGTTTGGACATGGAACATCTATTTCGCTGACACAACAGGCATCGATGCTACAGTTCCTGGTCTGTTGGTTAATGGACTTACGTTCGTCTTGTACAGAGGTCTTATGTCACGTTAACAGCACACTTTCAATGACTTGCAACCGAAGTGCTAGTGACCTCCGGAAGCATAAGAGGAAAGTACAATGGGCACTTACTGCCCTTTAAAGCATCGTAGGCAACCCATGCTCCCACAACATGCCACACATAGTGACGGGTCTGATCCGTGGGAATGGAGGCAACAAATGCATCTAATGGAGCAGCTGGTGGCCATTTTTTTAGCCATCGCTTCAAAGCAGGCTCTCCCCGATTATACGCAGCAATTGCCAGTGCCGGGTGCCACAGTTGTTCCATCAAATCCATGAAATGGTTTGCCGCTAAACGAGCATTGAGCTCAGGATTGAGCAGTTGCTCAACAGTTGGGGGGGCCAACCCAATACTTTTAGCCACCTGTTTAGCCGTAGAGGGTATAAATTGGCACAGCCCAATGGCTCCAGCCCATGAGATAACTTTTGCGTCAAGCATGCTCTCTTGCCATGCAATGGCTTGCAACAATTCCACGGGGAGCCCTCTAGATGCTGCTGCCTTGTGCATGATGGCCCCATAAGCATTAGGATGAACCAACTGCCACATCAAAAGAGAGTCTTGGTTGAACGGCCCCGGGGGAATCGCCTTGCCCCACGCACGCATTAATTGATGACTTTTGGGTAAATTACCCGCCTGATGCAACAAATAGGCAGCCCATAACCAATCGGCTTCGCTATTTAAATAACGACGAGCACCATGTCGAGAAAAGGACTGCAGAAAGAGAGAAACTTGTGTGGAATACCCTGCTTGAATCCAATGTTGCATTTGCAGCAGTTTCTTATGCTGTAAAACCTTCTTAGGAGGTTTCAATTGACCATTTTCCTTTGTTAGCACAACAGGTAAACGAAACCTTTCTTGAGATTTTACATGGCCGGCGGTTCGGGCATATTGCACGACACGACGAGCCAAATAACCGTGATAGGTTGTGGGTCGTTGGGCAGCAAGAGCGATAAGAAGCTCAGCTCCTCGTTGACGGCTTTTTACAAGAGGGTTTGGCTGTAAAGACATTAAATCGGGGTACAAAAGCAACCGCCCTGTCCAATACGTGGCCTGGTCTTGTCGTAGCACAGAGACTTGTCTGTTTTTACGAATGGCTTCAAACCGCTGCAAAGCCAACCGGTGTTGACCTGCACGCGCCTGTTCAAAAGCAGCAGCAAAACGTGCTTTGGGAACCATATCTCCTTCAGGAAACTGCCGCAGTAGCTGCAACAGCGTTGCGTCTGCCTGTTTGAGCTTTTTCAACTCCAGCAAAATACCCGCTTTCCACCACAATACATCGTCTGAAAAAGCATGTTTGGGGTAGCGCTGCACAAAGGCATCAAATTGAGGCAACGTTTTCAAAGAGGGTCGAAAAGAGTGAATGCGTAAGCTCAAGTAAGAAGCATTACGTGCAAAAGGCTGTGGACACGAACCCAGCTGGGCAAACACTCCTAGTGCCTTGTCGTATTGGCGTTGTTGACGTGCCAACTTCCCGAGCAAATAATGCACCTCACAGGCAAAAACACTTGGCTTGTTTTCCAAAGGCAACACAAGCGTATGAAGCAGTTGTTCTGCTCGCGCATGATGATGACGCTTTACAAGTACCCTAGCTCGCTGTAAGCGTTGCGCAATGGTCACCTGTTGTTGCCACGGCAAACTAAAGGCTGCTGTAAGAGCCTGTTGAGTGGCCGAAGTCTCTGCAAACTCTACATATAACTTGTGCAAAATGCGATGCTGCAAAGATGCGTGCTGCTCACTTTCTATCACCTGTGCAATGGACAATAGCACACTCGCAAATTGTTCACGTTGACTGCTATCCCAGTCATCTCCTGCGATGTCTAAAAGCGTTTTGGATTGGGGACATTGCACACAAGACAGAGGCTCTTGCAAAGAACGCAACACAAGTTGCAATTGGCCATGCTGCAACAAAAAAGGCACAGCCTGCTGCAACACGGCCACATTGTGCCCCCAAAATTCACTGCGCAGCACACGGCCCCAATGGCTGATGGCCCGCTGGTGGGCTCCCTGCTCAGTCAAACATTGCGCCAACTGCAACTGAGCAGCCTCAGCTAATTGCTTGTGGGGTAAATGAGCAGCATACTGCTTGCATATTTTGGGAAAACCCTCAACGGCATGCGCGCTTTTTGTTGCCGATGCGCTCAAGAAGAAAGCAAAGATGATAGATACGATACGAAACACAGTAAGGCCTTTTTTTTACCTTAACACGGAACCAGATGATTCTGATCAAAATGAAGCTATTTCGAACAAACTAGGCTCATCTGATGACAAAGATTTGAGAGACTTACGCTCGAAGAGAAAATCTGACTAACTCTTGCAGATATCTATTATTTCATTCGCGATTTGCTTTTCCAGAGGTTTCATATAGCCTCTCAGGACTTCAAAAGTTGTCACTATTTCTTTAAATTTGCCATCATTGATCATACTCCTTGCCTTTTCCAACTCGTTTAGGATTAAGATGTCGCCTTCAACACTCTTAATGCTGTCAGAAAAAGCTCTCATATCCTTAACAAAATCCTTCCACAATTTGTTTTTTATTGAATCAGGGTTCTTGAGTTTCTTTCCTGGAACATCCAATTTCAGTTGATTAATCAGTTTCTTAAGGTTTCCTATTATCTCGACAACCTCTTCTACGAAATTTTCCTTTTGACTCTGTTTTTGCTTTATCAAGCTCGCTTTGCTTTTAATCAGATCAATTGTTTGTCCATATAAAGGAGTGAGTTCCTTAGATGTAAAACTAAATTTTTTTGTCGGAACAATTACATATTCACAACCCAAAACAATAGGCTGCAAATAAGATCCCAAACCAGTAGAAATCGATTCGTCTATTTTTCTTATTTTTTCAATTATTTTTTGCCGTTTACTTTGTTCTGGACCGCCCCCACCATTGCCATGACCACCCTTACCAAAGCCTCCTGTATCTGCAAAACCGCCTCCGCCATTCGTTCCACCATCTTGCTCAACGTAGCGACGCTGACCATTCGTTCCTAAATCGTTTTTTGCTCCCCTATCCTTACCCGCTTTTCCAACGGGAGATTCACCCAGCGTCCCAAAGGGGTTCGTGCCCTGCGCATGTTGTTGAGAGGATTTTTGATTCACATCTTCGTTTTGAGGCCCTTTTGCACATGCGGCTACAAAAAACAACAGCCCCACTGCAGCAAGGCTTTGCGTACACCAACTCCATGTAAAATAAAAATCTCTCATTCTTCAAAACTCCCTAACAATACAAATTTGCATATCTGATTTATATATACCATACTTTC
>JBCCES010000123.1:0-4803 GCA_039030115.1 Myxococcota bacterium | reverse complement strand
CTTTTACAACAGAAAAAGACTCCACTCTAGCATCGAATACAAAACTCCAATACAGTATCAAGAGAGAGCGAAAAACAGAGAGATGCGTGTCCATTAAATAGGGTACAGGTCAACATTACAAAATGAACCGGCTCAGATCTTCGCTCGACAAAATAGGCTGCAGCCGCTTTTTGACAAAAGCGCGATCGATGACAACTTTGGTATTGGGTTGATCGGTGGCGGCAAAGCTCTCCTCCTCGAGTAGCTTTTCGAGCACGGTATACAAACGGCGAGCGCCGATGTTTTCATGCAGCGCATTGGCGGCAACGGCCATATGGGCAATTTCGGCTAAGCCATCGTCGGTGAAGTCGAGGCTAACCCCCTCTACGTTGAGCAATGCACAGTACTGCTTGACGAGGCTGTTTTCGGGCTCAACCAAAATGCGCCGAAAATCCTGTTCACCCAGCGGCTCTAGCTGCACGCGAATGGGAAAACGGCCCTGCAGCTCGGGAATGAGGTCTGACGGTTTGCTGGTATGAAAGGCGCCTGCTGCAATAAACAGAATGTGGTCGGTTTTGACAAAGCCATGTTTTGTCGGCACCGAGCAGCCCTCTACAATGGGCAAAATATCGCGCTGTACCCCCTCGCGACTCACATCGGGGCCGCGGCCCTTTTCGGAGCGGGAGGCAATTTTGTCGATCTCATCGATAAACAAAATACCCGACTCCTCTGCCAGGGCGATCGCCTTTTGATGCACTTGATCCATATCGATGAGTTTATGCGCCTCTTGTGTTGCCAGCGTTTGCAGCGCTTGGGGCACCTTCATTTTGCGTCTCTTTTTTTTATCTGACCCCAAAGCAGACTGCAGCGCATCTTGCAAATTGCTCGCCATATCTTCCATGGCCGATGGATTAAACAGATGCATCATGCCTGAGACCTGCTTGGAGGCAACCTGCACAGAGACCTCGCGATCATCAAAAGCACCTGCTTTGAGCATCCGCAGCACCTTTTGCTTGGTCTCTTGCATCTGCTCCTCATCTGCTGCAGTGTCGCGTAGGTCAGCCGATTTTTTAGATGACGACACCTTAGGCAGCAGCAGATCGACCAAACGTTGCTGTGCGATCTCTCGTGACCGTTTTTCTACCTTTTTGAGCTCCTGATCACGGCACATATTCACAGCACAATCGACCAGGTCACGAATCATGGAGTCTACATCACGGCCCATGTAGCCCACCTCGGTAAATTTTGTTGCCTCTATTTTAACAAACGGAGAGTGCTCTTGGTTGGCCAAGCGGCGGGCAATTTCTGTCTTACCGCATCCTGTGGGCCCCATCAAAATAATGTTTTTGGGTAAGATCTCCTCGCGCAAGTGGGGTTCAATCTGCTTACGGCGCCAGCGATTGCGCAAAGCAATGGCAACAGCGCGTTTGGCAGGCTGCTGTCCGACAATATAGCGATCTAAGTCAGCGACAATTTCGCGCGGTGTTCGCGCAGTGGTGGTTTTGGCCATCTATTTATTATCCTATCTATTTGTTTCCTCTTGTGCAGTACCAAGTTCATACATCTGCATTTCATGGTTGGTGTACACACAAATGTCGGCTGCAATATGCAACGCTTTACGGGCAATGTCACGAGCAGACAGCTGCGTGTTTTCTATTAATGCCCGCGCTGCCGACACAGCATAAGAACCGCCCGAACCGATGGCACAAGCATCTACATCGGGCTGCAAAACATCGCCATGACCAGAAATAACCAATGTATGCTGGTGATCGGCTGCCAGCAGCAGCGCCTCCAAACGGCGCAAAATTTTATCGGATCGCCACTCTTTGGCCAGCTGCACGGCAGCACGCACCAGCTGCCCTTCGTACTGCTTGAGTTTCTCTTCAAACATCTCAAACAGCAAAAAGGCGTCTGCTGTACTGCCGGCAAAACCGCCTAGAACTTTGCCATCGCTCAGCTGGCGCAATTTATTGGCACGCGACTTAACCACAATTTGGCCCATCGACACCTGACCATCTCCAGCCAAAACCACCTGTTCGCCACGACGAACAGCTACAATTGTTGTACCGTGAAACATATTATTACTCTATTGTGTTGACGACGAAACAAAAGCACCATCTGGCGAAATCACTCCATCTGCACGAGCAGCACGAATAGCCGCCTCGGCCTGCTGCACATCGTGCTGACCAACCGCAATCACACACTGTTTGGTGCTAGAAAACTGCACCAGCTCATCGCGTTGGTACCAACGGCTTTGCAGCCCCTTATCGCGCAATACACCAACAATACAGCCCGCCTCAATCTCATTGGCGGCATAATAGATTGGACACTCCATTAAGCTTGCGCCCCCCCTCTTACATGCATAAAAGCCAACGGCGAGACACCCAACAGATGAAACACATCCGACCAGCGACCAGCGGCGGGTGTGTTAAATACAACTGACGGTGAAAAGGGTGTATGCAGCCACCCTCCACCACCTAGTTCATCGTCTAACTGATGCGATTCCCAACCTACATATCCCATCAACACCTCAAAATGGCCCTTATACTCACCCGTCACCGCAGCTGCTAGCAAATTGCGTGATGGCGTGACAGAAACGGTATCACACAAGCAAAACCCAGGCGCCATCGGCCTGTTTTTATCGTGCTCATATAGCACAAAGTCCGAGCGCGACACAGGCCCACCAAACAAAATTGGCCTATTGGGAATTTTAGGTTGAATGTCGAGATTGCGCACAAATTCATGCAGTGTCAATCTCATGGGTCGATTGACAATAAAGCCAACCGCCCCATCTGTTTCGTGTAGCCCCATTGCCACCACTGTATTGCTAAATTCAGAATCTGCCAAGCCAGGCGGCGCAACCAAAAAACCGGGTGCCGTACTCTTCTTCATGCTACCTCCTATTGCTGCTTATCGACACAACACTTATTACCATAAGCACCAAATAGCATGCGGCTACCCCCTGTTAGCCAGGTTGATTGGCTGCAGCAGGTTGTGCCTGGGCACCACCGGCCACCCGTTTGATCCTAACCTTCATCAACATCACCTTTTCAAGTGGTCGATCGCGCGCATCACGAGGCAGATTAGCAATGCTGTCGACCACATCCATCCCCTTAATGACTTTGCCAAACACGGCATGGCGGTTGTCTAGATGCGGCGTATCGCGCACCGTAATAAAAAACTGCGACCCATTGGTATTGGGCCCCGCATTGGCCATCGACAAAATCCCCTTCGCATCGTGACGCAGCTGCGGATGAAATTCGTCGGCAAAAGAGTACCCCGGCCCCCCCATGCCATTGCCCATTGGGTCACCCCCTTGAATCATAAAATCGGGTATCACCCGATGAAACGGCACCTCCACATAAAGCGGCCGCGGCCGACTTTCGCCCGTTACCGGATCTGTCCAAGGCCGAATCCCCTTGGCCAACGCCACAAAATTCAAACAGGTCAAAGGCGCCCGCTGCCAGTACAGCTGTGCCGTCACCGTCTTAAGTTGCGGCGCAGGACTCGACTCGCGATACACCCCAATCGACAACTCCGCCTCCAGCGCATCGTTTTGCCCAAGCCCCATATCGCGAGCCAAAACCGCCCGCGCCTCCTCCGACGTCAAAGTATGCCAACGCTCAGGATGCTCCATCAATGTTTTTACCTCCGTCGACGACAACGACGTCACCTCTTGCCCACCAGCCGCCCCCACACAAGCACGACACGATTGACACCCCGCCCCTACACACGACAGCACCAACAGGCACAAAGAAACTGCTTTCATGATCTTCTCTGTTTTCATCTCGCTTAACGCAAGCTTAACACAAAATTGCATGTGTCGAAACCGAGCTAAACTTGCAGCAGCCTCAGCCAGACAGCAAGCTCTACTCGCATGACATCGTTCGTCACCATAGCAATATCATGCCGATACATGAATCACTTAGAACTTGTTAGCTTAGGCAGAATAGAAGATTTACTTTTTCCAGGAAGAAGTTTAACAAGCCTAGATAACACGCCACGATTCTCTTCCAGTGTAAAGTCTTTGAATCTAGTAGAATCTCCATACATATGGCTACTGACGCTCTGTATATGACTACTGACGTTCTGTAAGTGTTGTGTTTTTCGTTTAAGTAAACTCTTTTTATAAAGTTTTTTTTCATCTTGCACTGCATGACTGCTTTGGTGTTTTCGTTGCCATTTTCTATCCGACTCTTGTTCAGTACTGTATTCTGATGGAAAACGGCTTTTTCTTTGCCAACTCTTATTCAGACCCCATTCCAAGTCATAGATCTCCTGTGAATCTCGTAAAAATTTCATGACTTTAGAGTTTTTCTTCTCCACCACATACATTTTTGACAGAAGTATCTTCGACCATGTCTTAACGATACTTTTCTCCTGAAAAGTACCTTCTTTCTGAGATGCTATCTTGATTAATTCTTCTGTTGCTTTTGCCCGTATTTTCCACTTATCTCTATTTAAAAAAGTCTGCAATCCAATTTGCTGACTTCCACCGCTTTGCTGATTTTTATCGCCAAGAAAAGCTTTTTCTGTCAAAGAAGCATTTGATCGCATAATAACCTCTCCAAGAGCTTCAATTCCAGCATAGATTACCTCCCACTTATGCTCGCTATCAAGAATGCTCTGTATCTGCGAAAGATAATTTTTTCTTTCTGGCTCTCCAAGTCCATTTTTTTCATTTAAAATAGTATTCATGGTTTTTATTATTGAGTCACATTTTTTTGGATCTAATACATCAGGATGTGGTGAGGCAAACTTTACTGAGTCATTATCAAAGTATTGACCTGATGCATTATTAAAGTCATCGGATAATATTGCACG
>JBCCES010000122.1:0-4807 GCA_039030115.1 Myxococcota bacterium | reverse complement strand
TTGACAATCCCCGTCTTCGCCGTAAACTGCATCGGATCTTTGATGTTGCCCAGCATCGCTTCAGCAAAATCAATGGCCTTACGAATACTCTCCTGAAAGTGCTTGCCAAAGGCACGCAAGCCCGTGTATTGCTCTTTGCTCAGCGATGTAAAGCTCTTGTCTGTTTGGCACACAACCTGGTGCGCTCGAATCAGTTCGTCTAGATGCTTGTTGAGCTGGATAGCCTGCTGCTGCAAGGCACTCAGTGGGTCTCCTAAATCATGATTGGCCATAATGCAACGCATGCGCAGTGCGGTCGCTTGACCCCAAGCAAACGCTTCGCGCGAGCGGGGGAACAGCACCGCTCCCACAGCAAGTGGCATCCCCAAACACCAAGCCTCTAGAGGAATTGCCAGCAGGCAGGCAGGCACAGTGTGACTACCCCCCAAAGCGACATGCAGCACCCAGCCCAACACGCTGCCCACAACCGACATGTAAATCGTGCTACGTAGATCCAGCACCAGTGAGAAAAAAACGAATCCCACCGTCCAAAATCCCAACGACGGTAAGTCACCTCCCTTGTTCAGCCAAGCAAACGTGTTGATGCATGGCCATACGAAGGTGTTTTGCGCAAACCAATAGGCGGGCAGATGCTTGTGCAGCAGACTCACAGGCAGGTACTGGCGTAATAACACCAGCACACACAGCACAGCTGCCATAAAACGCAAGCTCATCAGAAGATGAAAGTGGGGAATCTCAGGCTTTAAAGAGACAATAGAGGCCAATAAAATACAGCCGATGGTTGTGCCGGCAAAAGAGGGATAAGGAATCTGAAACAACCGAGCTCGCCAAGAGCAGCCCTGAATATATCGATGAGGGGTCGGTAAGCTGTCTAGCAAAGGCTTAAAAGAAAATATATGGCTTGATGGGCCTGCGGTACCCGTTCTACCACCTCCGTTTGCCTGTTCTCCTCTTGCTTTAGGAGTATCAAAACGACGGGCGACTAATAGAACACAACCGTTGGCAATTATACTGGGAATGAGGGGTAATTTTAAGAGACCCGTGCCTTGTACTAAACCGATTTTCCAGGCTAAAGCCGTGGCTAGCCCTGATGCAGCGGCAAAAAAGAACGAACGAGAGCTTGCGTGAAAACCTAGTACTCCCAGAATAAAAGGAGCTAAAATAATGGGAATCCAAAACATGTAAGAGACAATAAAAATGCTGTAAATGTTATTAAGATATAACACGACAAAAATCGCTAAATTCCCAAGCAAGAATGTAAGTAACCGTGCCAGGCGCAGCTCTGTTTGGTCTGATAAAGACTTACACAGAGGTTTAACGACATCATGTGCTAAACAAATGCTTGTGGCATTTAGCCAGGAATCTGATGTTGACATCACAATCGCTAAAAATCCAGCAATAGCAATGCCACGAAAAACGGGAGGCAAAACAACGTCAATAGTATAAAAAAAAGCTTGATTTGCTTGTACATTTGGAGATAAGCAAATAGCAAGCAGACCTATGCAACCAACGAAAAGAAAAAAAGGAACACATATAAAAGCAACTGATTTAAATGTATCAACAGCTTGCCGAGCATCTCTAGCCATCAAAAGTCTTTGAATGGTGTGGGGAGCAAGAAATGGAACGCAGAATAGAAAAAAAGTATTAATATGCTCGCTATGTTCAGTAAAATTCAAGGAGAAGTAAGCTTTATCCTTTGGGACTTTAGCAATAAATGCATCCGTTCCTCCGAGGAAATAAATACCCATAAACGCTATCATGGGAATGATAACTATTATTGTGCAAAATTGAAACACGTCTGTGTATGTCACAGCTTTTGCACCACCAAAACAGGAATAAACAACTGCAATTTCAGCCCCAATAATAGAACCTACAAGAGGGGTTACACCAAAAAAATATTGACAAACATAGCTGATTGATCCTACCTGAACAGCAACACGACTTAGTCCGTAAAGAAATCCTGAAATGCCAGACACAAATTTTGCAGGTTGTCCAAAGAAACTTTCCATCATGTCGCCAACCGAAATCATTCCCCGGAACTTTCCAACATGCGGCGCGATAAATTTAGCAACTAAGAGTTTTTCAACGGCAAATCCTAAAAAAACGAACATCCAGATGATGCCAAAGTTAACTATTTTTTCTACAAGTCCAATGGTGGATGCGCCTCCAATAACCGTTGCCGCTAACGTCGCCACCAACACCGCTGTACCATAACGCTTTCTGTCTCCGATGGCATATTGCTTCATAGTCGTAATGCCTTTACCTGCTCGTATTCCCACAACAAGTGTGAACACCAGATACACAGCAACAATGGCAAAATCCACCGACAATAACTGAGACATATCTTCTCCTTGTTTTTTAACCGCTCTGTTAGCGGGTTTGGGTCTCTAGTGCAACCTCCACACGAGTGGATAGGTTTAAGCGGTATTTTAGACTAAAAAGTTGTTATGTGCACCAAAAGAGATCATGAGCATGTTGATTTTGAAATTGTCGTTGAAATTTGCCCACTACAAAGACGGCTTTCAAAATTCTACGGGTTGCAGATTATTGCGTTGTGCTATAGTGACCTTGAACTTGGGAATTCGAACCCAGGCAAGGAGGATACCCATATGATGTCAAATCAATCTCAAACGCACAGCGTGAATTCTTCTACCAAACCTGTTGTTGCGCCTTTGTTGCAGGCCAGCAGTCGTGTGCAATTTGTCACCATGACCTTGCTGGGCAGCGTCTTGTTGGCAGCGTCGGCCCAGGTGCAGGTTCCTTTGCTGCCTGTGCCCATGACCATGCAACCTTTTGCTTTGATGGTGTTAGGGCTTGTGTGCCATTGGCGTTTAGCCATGACCATTACAATGACCTATCTCTTGGAGGGTGCTGCTGGTCTGCCAGTGTTTGCGGGGTTCACATCGGGTATAGCCATTACACATACCATGGGGTATTTGTTGGGTTTTGTTCCTCAAGTCGTGTTGATCTCTCTGCTTGCGCAGCGATGTATCGGAAAACCCTATGAACTGTTGCGACAAATTGGTGCATTGTTGGCGGGGCAGGCGGTGTTGTACTGCTGTGGTGTGGCCTGGTTGGCTAGCCTCGTGGGTCTGAAAACAGCACTCTTGGTAGGAGTTGTTCCCTTTTTGCCCATGGTGCCTGTTAAGATGTTTTTTGCTTTGGCGGTTGCTCGCAGCTGTCGTCGTTCCTGAAGCCATCGCTGTTTGTTGTGGACAGCAGCTGTTTGAGAGCGTTTCGACATAGACCCAGGGGCTTCCAAGAGCAAGAGGCGCACATGCGTTCAAAACGCTGCAGTGTGACGCGTTGGCCAATGCGCTGTTTGGCTTGACCCCACGTTAGAACTTGCCCGTTTTTCAGACCCAAGGCCTGCTGATGCGCTGCATCTAGTTGCTCAATGCGCGTTTGATGCTTGCACAAAGCCCCTTGCTGCAGGGGGCATGCGCTGCAAATGCTGTCGGTTTTGTGGACCACTTGCAGCTTTACGCTGTCACCTTCTTTGCTGCGCAGTTGTTGTGCAATACGGGAGAAATTGCGTATAAATTGGGGTGAGTATCCCTTGCCTGCAAATCCCAACGTGCACAAAAAGTGGTGAGGGCGAAAAGTGATCATATACGCGTTCAATGCAGAAAGTTACAGGTCACTGGCATGAGAAGGTGCTTCGTCTTCGTGGAGCACAAAGGGCAAGATGGCTAAAGGCGAATGAGACAGCTCTTGCAGCAGTTGTGCTTGATGAAGTACGCGTTGTGCAGCAGGGATTTGCAACGCCTGCGCCCACAGTCTGGGCAGACGCAATGTGGGGGATTTTCCGGGGACCCAAAGACTCATTCCTAAAGGTGTTGAAGGCGACACCTTGGCCAGTTGACGTGCTTTTGCCAAGGCGTGGGGCAATCCGCCCATGGCATCTACCAAGCCGTGTTGCAGTGCTTGCTTTCCTGTCCATACACGCCCTTGGGCAATGGCGTGCACCTTCTTTGGATCGAGCTTACGTCCCTCTTGCACAGCCTGCTCAAACTTGCTGGCGTACCAGTCAACAATGTGCTGATAGCGTTGGAGTTCTTTGTTGTTGGCACTGCGAAACAGGCTAGGTCCGGGCAATTTTCCCCGTGCAACTTCTACGGCAGAGACACCTAATTTGTTGGCCAGCTGTTTGGCAGAAATCAGCACATTGAGCACACCAATGGAACCTGTAATGGTCGTTGGTTGGGCATAGATGAAATGGGCGCCTACTGCAGCGTAATATCCTCCTGAAGCGGCCACGTCTCCCATCGAGGCTACTACGGGCTTGGTCTGACCGAGTTTGCGCACAGCTTGGAGCATCAGGTCTGACGCCACTGCATCTCCGCCTGGGGAGTCAATATACAGCACAACGGCTTTGACACTGCGGTCGTTACCCGCTTTTTGCAACATGTGAATGACATCCGTGGCACCCACTTTTTTGCCGCCGAAGCCAACAAAGGAGGGCTTGACATGACCTGGAACAATGGTGCCCTGTAAGACAATCACAGCAATGTTCCCCAGTGCTCCCCAAGCGAGATGTTTGCGAGCAGCGGTAAAGAAATTGCGTTGTGGTGCCTGACGCAGTGCAAAAGATTTTTTGAGCACGTTATGCATCTGTTGCCATGTAGCGAGGCCATCGACCAAACCGTGTTGCAGTGCTTCTGAGGCGACCAGTAAATGGTATATTATTGCACAATACTAGGCGGTTTGTGCACTGTACTTGAAACCCACAACGAACCATGGCCTTCATGGTGGAACAACCGGATGTTTTTCTTGGTTTTTGTCTATATTCTCTACTTGTAACGAG
>JBCCES010000121.1:0-4843 GCA_039030115.1 Myxococcota bacterium | reverse complement strand
TTCACCCATGCAGCCAGATCCATAGGCAAAAAACCCAATGCGCCGGCTGCTGAGGTCTTGTTTGCAGGTGTCTAACAGGCTGGCGAGGCTCTCAAATAAAGAAGCTGTATAGGTATTGCCCGTGAGGCGGTTGTAGTGGAGAGTTTCGGCAATTTGCCGTAACACCTGTGTTTCGCTGGGCTTGTGTCCTGTCATGTGAGTCATGAGGTAGGCGTGGGCTTTGCATGCCATATTGGTGAGAGGCAAGTGATAGCAAACACGAGCCATTTCATGTAGAGAACGTCCTGTTTGCTGTGCATAGTGTTGCCAGCAGTTTCGTGCGGCGCATAGGTACATTTTTGCGGAGTATTTGCCGTCAAAAACGGGTTCTTGCCGACAGTTGGGCCGCCAAAAATCCATGACATCTTGGGCGTAAAACCCACTTTCGTTGTCCAGTGTCAATAGCTTGGGGTTTGCCGATACCAACAAGGCAACAGCTCCGCAGCCCTGCGTGGGTTCGCCAGGGCTTTTGAGTTCGTAGCGCGCAATATCCGACATAAGAACCAGAGCTTTTTTGTGGGGGTTGTCCTGTGCCCATCGTGCTGCGTATCGCAGGGCGGCTGCACCAGCGTAGCAGGCTTGCTTGAGTTCTAACACTTGGCATTGTGAAGACAGCTTAAACAGCCCATGCACAAATAGGCCAGCAGCTTTGGATTGGTCTACGCTGCTTTCTGTAGCAAACAACAACAGGTGAATGTCTTGTTTGTTGCATGCTTGTACAATCGGGTAGGCCGCGTTTGCTGCCATGGTGACGGCATCTTCATCTGGGGCGGGTACCGACATGATCTCTTGACCCAAGCCGACGAGGTATTTGTTGGGGTCTACACCCCGTTGCTTTGCCAACAACGCTAAAGGCAAGCAATAGGGGGATGTGTAGAAACTGATCTGATCAATGCCTGTGCACGGCAAATGGCGCTGTTTCATTGGTGACTCCATTGACAGATGAGTTGTGTGTTGCCTTGCAGCTGTTTCACGTTTTTTACCCCCAACAGAAACATGGCAATTTGAAACTGGCGATGCAAGCTGCGAATCAATTTCAGTACGCTTTGTGCAGATTGCATGGCGGGCTGCAAAAAGGGCTTGGCCATGCCGCACAGCGATGCCCCCAGAATCATCGCCTTAACCATATCTAAGCCCGATCGAATGCCCCCAGAGGCAATCAGGGTGATGTGCGAGCGCAAATGAGAAAGATTTTTCAGGGCAATGGGTGTGGGGATGCCCCAATCTTGCAGCAACTCTCCCACACTGTTTTGACAAGTGGTATGACGGTGGTGCTCGATGCGACTCCACGATGTCCCGCCACTGCCTGCTACATCAATGGTTTTGACGCCACAATTCATGAGCAGTTGAGCATCTTGCGCGCTGATTCCAGCCCCCACCTCTTTGACCACCACCGGTTTGTTAACGCCTTGTACCACCTGCTTGATGCGCGCTGCCAAACCACCAAAGTTTGTATCCCCTTCTGGCTGTACAGCCTCCTGCAAAGGATTGAGATGCAAACACAACGCATCAGCTCCCACCACGTCGAGGGCTTGTTGGCACGAAGATGCATCCATGCCGTTGTTGAGCTGAATGGCGCCCAGGTTGGCAAATAGCAAAGTGCTCGGTGCGTACTCACGCAATTGAAAGCTTTTTTGTGCTTCTGGGTGCGTAAACATAACCCGTTGCGAACCCACGCCCATTGCAACGCCGGCTTGTTGTGCAGCGGTGGCCAAGTTGCGGTTGATGGTGTGCAGTTGCTCGTGGTCTCCTCCTGTCATGCAGGAGATCAACAACGGAAATGTGAGGCGTTTTCCCATGAATTCTACATGGGTATCTACGGCATCGAGGTCTATTTCGGGCAGGGCACGGTGTGTGAGGTGGATCTGATCAAAGTAGTTGTGATTTCTGTCTACATGTGCATCTTGTTGAATGATGTTGATGTGTTGGAGCTTGCGCTCGTTGACAGCACAGTTTTGCTGCATGTCTCTTTGATTTATCTGGTTTTGCATGCTTTAACAGCATATCACAGGAGATCTTTGCAACTGCCCATGCCAACACAACAGAACCATAATATTGTAGGTGCTTGTGGAACTGATTTAAGAGGTAAGGCGCAGATGCTTTACACACGTGTGCTTGCCACAGAAGCTAATTCCCAATTGCAAAATTCCTTTGGGCGGGTGATTCACAAAATCGGCACTGTAGTCGTTGGCTTGAATTTGGTCTAAGGCTTTTTGTGCTGCTTGTTCGAGTTCTTGCTCGTTAGCAGCTTGCTTAAACTCCATGATCACGCCTGTGAGATTGAGGTCTAGCGGTACCATCACAATGTCGGGTCGCCCATCTCCCGCTTCTCGGTTGCTACGAATGTGGTATTCGGTGACCACGTGCGACAACATGCCTAGCAACAGCATGTGATACACCCATTCGGGTTCGTGCGGTTGAATATCAAAATAGCTCAAGCTCGCGCGAGCAAATAGGTCGAGTTGACGGGCAAACTCTTCGGGTTTGCTTTGCTGCAGCGCTGTGAGCAGTTCGTTGGTGGGCAGCTGCTTGAACCAGGTCATCACCAAACGCTGTAGTGCGGTACGTACCTCTTTGTTGGGAATGCGCAACGCAACCTTTTTGCCTAGCACCCCGGGGCGTAAATGGCTTGCCGTTAGGTAGCCGCTGGTGAGCAGCAAGCTATGCATGGGGCTGCTGAACGCCTCCAGCTCGCGCAAAGGCATGTCGTCGGCGACGTCTTGTGTGACGGTGTTGCCTGCTAAGAGAGCCTCCATGGCTTGGCGATCGGCGGGCGTGTATTTGCCTTGCAAGCTGTGCAAAATATCGGCGCCGCCTGTGTTGACCCAATAGGTTTGCGGGTTGTTGGTAGGGTCTCCCAGGTAGCTGATGACAGACCAGGGGTTATAGACGGTGTAGGCCGTTTCGTTACCAAAACGGTAGCCGTTGTAAAACTGCTTGACCAGCTCGGCGCGGTGTTGCAAATTGCGTTTGGTCAATAACTGATCCACCTCCGTTTGATGAAAGCCAAAGTGAGAGGCGAAGTGGTTGTCGAGCACGCCGTATACGCCCAGGTTGTTGACTTCAGAGAAGATTCCCTCTTTAGCGATGCGTAAAATGCCGGTTATAACCGAACGAAACAAAAAGTCGTTGCCTTTGAGCGCCTCACCTAAAAGGCCGCGCATGAACACAATCATTTTGTCGTAGTAGGAGTCTGCTTGTTCAATGTTTTCTCCTCGCTGTTTGCAGCGAATGTAGGCTTCGTGAATGGGGCGGTCGTACTCGTCCAAAAAAATCCATGCTGGGCGCTTGTGGTGCAGACACAACAACTTGCACAACAGAAAAAGAGAGTGCTGCCAGTCGTTTCTTGAGGCTTTGTCGGTTAAAATGCGTTGCCAAATCTCCTGCTCTTTTTCACCGAAACCAGACACGTCTGACTGTTTGGATTCGGGATGACGGTCTATTTCTGAACGAATCACAAAACGCAGCAGTTCGTAAGCATCTTCCCACGTAGAAGCTTTGACACTTTTGAAGGTCATATGAATGACAGGGTATTTGCCTTGATGCTGCATGGCTTGTTGATCTTGAGCAATGAGCAAACGGGCAAAGCGCGATTTTAGATCAATATCTTGCAATGGCGCTACAGGAGAGGCGTTGTCAAAGAAATACCGCAGCATGCTTAGGTTGATCGTTTTGCCAAACCGCCTGGGTCGCGTGATGAGCATAACTTTTTTGTCACACGTAAAGGCCTCTTGAATGAGTAAGCTTTTGTCTATAAAGCAGTAGCCACCGCCCATGACTTCGGCAAAATTGTCCACACCGCCTGGTAAAGGGCCGGTGGGGTTAATAACTCGGCCGGCAACAGCTGTCGTGTGCGTCTCCCCATGCATGCTTTTTATTGTACGCAAACCGACTACCCATTGTCACATGTGTGTGTTCTATTCGAGCCAAGGTGCTGAATAAATGAGCATTTTGAGAGAATTTTTAACACAACTGGAGCAAACGCAGTGGTTGTGAGACAGTCTGCTGTGTCTTGATCCCCGAGTGTTAAAGCTGACAAGGCGTGTACATTTCGGTTAAGATACAAGATAACAATGTTGTCGGCCCATGTTTGGATACTTTTAGGGGCCCTGGCCGGAATTGCCACGGGCGTATGGAATCAGCCCACGTTGATGGATGCCGCAGCGGTGACTGCCGCTTTGTTTATCCGCCTGCTGAAGTTGGTGAGTGTCCCTCTGATTTTCTTTTCGTTGTTGTCCACGCTGACGGGCATGGGCAGCATGAAAATGGTCAAACGGTTAGGGGGACTCGTTTTTCGTTACACACTGTTGACCACTGTGATTGCTGCGAGCATTGCTTTGGGGCTGTTTTTGTTGATTGATCCTGTGAATGAACCCTTGCTGCAACAAGAAAACCTCATTGCCCGCGACAGCCATTATCAACAACACCTCATGAACATTGTGCCAGGTGATTTCTTATCTCCTTTTTTGCAAGGCCATGTGGTGAGCGTTTTGTTGCTTGCTGCCTTACTCAGCTTTGCGGTGTTGGGTTTAGAGAGTCAACGCAGGCAGCGTTTGCACGATCTGTTTGCCGATCTGTTTGCTGCCATCATGGCTGTTACGACTTTGATTTTGAAACTATTACCGCTGGCTGTGTGGGCTTTTGTGGCTGAATTTTGTCAACAAGTCAGCGGACAGACAGTCGGCAATTTGGCGCTGTATTTGCTCTGTGTGCTGGCAGCCAATGTGCTGCAAGCTGTTGTGGTGTTGCCCGCTTTGTTGATGCGTAAAGGGTTTTCTCCACTGCACACGTTTCGTTGTATGCT
>JBCCES010000120.1:0-4859 GCA_039030115.1 Myxococcota bacterium | reverse complement strand
GATATCTGCCAGGAGCGCACGTGATTTGGGCCCCATGACCATGAGCGCGTCATCGAACTCAGAGCCTTGACGTAAGTGCACTGACCCATCGTCAGGACAATGTGCGCACAGCCAGTCGTAATCGATCCCGAAAGTTGTAGGCACAAATTAAAACAGTTAGTAGAAAAGAGAGTGCGTTTCGTCAAGTACAAGTATTCGAATGAAAAGCCCATTTTCTTTGTCGCAAACGTCAACACACTCTCTTGCACAGACATTTGTCAGGCATCTGGGGATTCGTTTTCACAACAGCAGCAAGAACTGTGCGATGGGCAAGTTCGCGAAACCATTGACTTCCTTGAATCTACACAGGCTGGCTTTATGTTTGCTGTTGATCCCAACACATACCAAAGACATTTGCGCAACTTTCCCCAGGCAACGGTTGTTGTATTAGACTCCATCTCTATTGACGATGGAGCGGATTATCTCAGAGCAATCGATGCACCCTCTTCCGACTTAGATGCCATGGTTCGGCTAAACTGGTTTTATTTTCCGTACACTTGGTTTCACCGGGCTTCACAGCAAGTTTCTGACGGCAAAGACACCGACGACGTTGTGAATGAAACAGCACAACTCACACGCATTCCTCCCCACGAATTGAGACAATTGCTTGAAGGTTCACAAGAGGCATTTAAACAGCGATTTTCGGCAGGTGCCCTTGTAACGCCCGAAAGCAAAAAGCAAGAATTAATCAACGATGTATTAACACGCATCAGTACTTCTGCAAACGGCATCAACCCTTTCGAAACACTGATTAATGCAACAACACAAAATACAGATGTTCTTCCTCAACTTCAAAACGAAGCCAAGCTGATTGCAAAACAATTAGATCTGTTGCATGCACTGGGTGAGGAGCTAAACGACACTCAGCGAACAGCTTCGCGACAAATTGTTCAGAAATTGAATTCTCTGTTGTTGAAATTGTCGGACGATTTAAAGAAAAACTCCCACATCCAAGCCCTGCAACGGGCTGTGCAAGATCTCCAACAAAATCTTTAAGATTTTATCGAGGGACTCGAAACGTAAGCTTTATTTTGGAAATTGGTATAATACCGATCAATGTTACTGGAAACCGACATACAGCAGGCAGCCAAAACGTTTGACGTACAACCTGCACCTCACCCTACCCGAATCATGGTGGCCTTGTCGGGAGGCGTGGATTCTTCGGTTGCCGCATGGCTATTGCAACAAGCAGGGCATGAAGTGATTGGTGTCTCGCTGCGCTTGGCTCCCGATGCGCCGGCAGGCACACGGCGACAAGGTCGATGTTGCTCCAACGACGACATGACCGATGCGCGCCAAGTCTGTGACAAACTAGGAATTGCTTTTTATGCCATTGACGCACGGGACCTCTTCCACAAACAGGTTTTCTCCCCTTTTGTACAAGCCTACAAAGCAGGGCTAACACCCAGTCCCTGCCTGGCATGTAACCACGTGGTCAAATTTGGCTCTCTGCATCGCACCGCTTTGTCTCTCAATGCACAACTGGCAACAGGACACTACGCACAAAGAGTGCAATACAAAAAGCATCTGACCCTGGCCAGACCTGTAGACCAACAGCGGGATCAAACTTACTATTTGTACGGCACGCCCAAACAGGCCCTGGAATCACTGCAACTGCCCCTAGGGAAACTGCATAAACCCTTGGTCCGCGCTTTAGCACAGCGCGCTGGATTGGGGCGAGTTCACAACAAACCCGATAGCCAAGAAATCTGTTTTGTTCCCGATGGCAACCATGCCCGTGTCATCGAAAACGCCAGCGGTTCACTGCCAACAGGAGATGTTGTGCATATCAACGGCAAAAAATTAGGCCAGCATGCGGGGATCCACCACTTTACTGTGGGGCAGCGCAGAGGCACCCGTGTATCTGTAGGGCAGCGCAGCTACGTTGTGGATGTGGACCCACAAAACAACCGCGTGACAATGGGTTGCAAACAGGCCTTAGCGTGCGGAAAAGTTCGCGTGGGTCAACTGAACGCTCTGGTGCCCACCAGCCAATGGCCCAGCCGTGTGAATGTACAGATTCGAGCCCGCCATCAACCTCAACAAGCGCATTGGGAAGTCAACAAAAAAGGCCAGCTGCAGCTGCAATTTGAACAGCCTGCTTTTGCAGTGGCGTTGGGACAAGCTGCCGTTGTGTACGATGGCGACGTGTTGCTGGGCGGTGGCATTTTATGCGCCCGCTTAGACACAGCTATACCCCGAGAAGTGGAACTGACTCACGAAGATGCAGGGATGGGGTAAAACAGATCTTGAATGCCAAATTTTTCCTGTTCCCCCTCTGCTCGTTCTGGGGGATCAACAGGAAGATCAAGCAACAGCTTCATGTTATTGACCGATGAGTTCTCATCCAAAATGGGTGCTTTAAATCTTGCGTCAACTGTTCGCGCAGAGGGATCTTGAGGAAATGACTCCACATCAAAAGGCTTCAGTGGATTAATGTGCTCGATGCGAACTCTCCCTTCAAATGTGGGGGGATCTCCCGTAGTAGCATAGGAATCCATACTCAATTTAAAAAACGTGGGTATGGCAACACGCTGCGTCGTGGCTTCATCTCTTGTTCCTAGCTGTACACGATGAAGCAACGAAGCCTGCTGTGTTTGTCCAGTTCGATCTGAGTGAGTAGCCGACAAAAATGAGAGTCCGTTAGGTTCTGGCAGAAGCATCACTCTAAACACTAAGACATCGCTTTTGAAAAATTTGGCACGCATGCTCCCCAAGCGATCGGGACTTAAGCCACTGAGATCTTTCTTTGGATCAAACGAAAAACTACTCATCACCACCATCACATACTTTTGAGGCAGCAGCTCGCCTTCAGCGTCTTTGGTCACCTCATAGGCGAAAACCGTTTTGGCTGGGTTGAATTTCTTTCCGGCTAATTTACCTTTAAATTTCGCTTCACCTGAACCACCACACCCTTGCAGCAAGGCCACAAGCAACGCAGCAAAAAGGCAAGAGACATGTCGCTTATAAATCATGGCACACACAAAATAAGCCCATTGAACATTGCTCACAATGGCGGGGTGGACGGGACTTGAACCCGCGGCCTCCGGCGTGACAGGCCGGCGTTATAACCAACTTAACTACCACCCCTTGTTGAGCAATACAGACATCTCACTTGTCATCAACCCATTTTTTTGTACCCTTGCAGAGCAGATGCTGTCAAGCGCGCGTCATGAAGAAGCAGGCTCTTGAACCCACGCTGTCACCTGTCGCACCGGCTCGCCTTGGAGGGTGTTGACCGTAAAAACAGCCCCAATGAGTGTGACAGGTTTGCCTTTGCCCAGGTATTTGGCGTGGTATGCCTTGTCTTGAATTTGCTGCAACGCTTTTTGAGCGAGAGGTTCGTGTTGGCTTTGCAAGCTTGCTGCATGCTGCGACTGCTTCACTGGATCTTTGAGTTGTTGCAAAATAGATCGTTTGTGGGCATCGTCTTCTAAAAGAGGTGCTGTGCCCGCCTCTAGCTTAAATTCAAACACGTAGGTATGTTCATCCAAGTCGATCACTGCATCGATACGCCCTGTATGGGTGCGCACTTCAGTGTCAATGTAATAACCCAATAGCTGGTGGATCAGGTAGAACACGGTTTGATAGTAACGCTCTAGAGGAATGTGCAGTTCGTAGGAAATGCCAGCCAAAATACGGCGCAATGCCATAAAGTATTCAGGCAGATCGTTTTTCTGTAAAGCGCGTGTCAGCTGCATCACGTCGTTGATGGTTTTTCCTTGAGCCAAATGGGCGTAGCTTTGCAACAGGCTTTCGGTAAATGCCTCGCGCACCTCTTGGTTGGGGTAGTCTAGCGTGTAGGTGCGCATTTTGCGGTCGTACTCTTTTAAGGTTAAATATCCCGTTTGCACCATGAGGGGGAGCAGGCTTTCGTGAATGTTTTCGAGCTTATAGCTGGTAAAAGCGGACTCCGACAGCTTAGCACCCACCAAATCGGCAGGCTGCACCTGGCCATGGCGCTTGAGTATGTTTGTCAACAATGTGGGCGTCCCCGTGGCATACCAATGCGACTCGAACTCTTGGTGATCAAACAGCAATAACGTCGAAAAAGGGTTGTAAACATGCACCCCTTCGCGAGAAAACCGGTAGCCGTCATACCATTGCCGAATCTGTTTTAAGGTATCTTGTTTGCTGCTGCCCTCTTTGCGAGACAGCTGTTCAATGTAGCAAGCAAAATTGCTTTCTAACTCCTCTTGCGTGTAGCCCAGCAAAGTATCGTAACGTGTGTGCAATGTGATGTCGTTGAGATTACTCAACCCCGAAAACACAGACAGGTGAGCTACTTTGCTGACGCCTGTCACCATCAAAAAGCGCAGGTTACCGCCTTGCGCTTTGAGAATACTATAAAAGTCTTTGAGAATGTGCCGATTGGCTTCGGCAATTTTCAAGTTGTCGTTCCACTCTTGCTCACTGTGGCCGCGCAAATGATCTACAAGAGGAGCGTCGTATTCGTCGATGAGTAGAACCGGTTGCGTCTCCTCGCTCAAATACCGAATGGTGTCGCGCAACAGTCCCGCTGCGGATTGATCCATTTGAATGCTATGAGTAAGTTGATGTTTTTTAATGACTTCTCTCATCCAAAAAGCGAGCCCCTGGTTAAATTCTTCAGGAGTTGCGCGGGGAATTAGGGTCATGTCCAAGTGGATAACAGGGCGCTTTTGAGACCAGTCCCACTGCCCTTCTTGCTCGATCCACAAGCCCTCAAACAGCTCCCGTTTGCCTTCAAACAAAGCTGCCAACGTAGACAACAACAACGACTTGCCAAACCGTCGGGGCCGAGCCAGAAAATAGACACGCCCCTGTGTTGCCAATCGATG
>JBCCES010000119.1:0-4861 GCA_039030115.1 Myxococcota bacterium | reverse complement strand
TGAAGATGGTACGGGGATTGTTTTGAATCTCAAGCAGGTTGTGGTGAAGTTACAAGAAGGTTTACGCCGCGTTGTCACTGTCCACAAAAAAGGTCCTTGCAAGGTTTTGGCAGGTGATATCAAGTCTCCTGGTGTGGTGGTTCTTAATCCAGATCATTGCATTTGCACGGTTGCTGAAGATGGAGAATTTCGTGCAGAGATAACAATTACTGCTGGAAGAGGATATGTCCCTTCAACGGAATTTGAGGACGAAGAGGCTCCCTTAGGGACGATTTTTATAGATGCGTCTTTTAGTCCCATCCACCGTGTTAATTACAGTGTGACCCATGCACGAGTTGGTCAGAAAACAGACTACGATAAGTTACGTATGGATATTTGGACCGATGGTTCCATTGCTCCACAAGCTGCCTTAGAAACGGCAGCTCAGATTCATCGAGAGCAGTTATCGGTGTTTGTTAATGTCGAGGCAGAAGAGGCGATTAATTTATCACAAGTCGAAGGGGAACAGTCACAATTGAATGAACACCTACTTAGACCTGTGTCTGAGCTTAAATTGTCTGTACGTTCTTCTCATTGCTTGGCAAATGCAGGTGTACATCAGGTGGGAGACTTGGTGCAACGCACAGAGAGTGAAATGTTGAAAACTAAGAATTTCGGCCGTAAAAGCCTTAAGGAAATTAAAGAAACGCTGGAGCAAATGGGTTTGTCTCTTGGGATGCATTTGTCGAATTGGCCTCCTGAAGATAAGAAAGAGGGAGAAAAAAATGCGCCATCTTAAGCAAGGCCGTAAGCTCAATCGTACGCCAGCACATCGCCGTGCATTGTGGAGAAATCAAGCTGTTTCTTTGCTGAGACATGAATCTATGCAGACGACCTTGCCTAAGGCTAAACAGTTGCGAGGGGTTGTGGAACGTCTCATTACGTTAGCTAAAAAGGGTAATTTGCATGCCCGACGGCTGGCTTACCAACAAGTGCGTGATAAACAGGTGTTGCATAAGCTATTTGATCAGCTTGCCTCTCGTTTTCAACAGCGGCCCGGTGGTTATACCCGGGTGATGAAAAGTGGTTTTCGTCGAGGCGACAATGCAATGCGAGCTGTTATTGAGTTGCTGCCAGCACAAGAAGGCGAAAAGCAGGAGAAATCGAACGAATCAAAAAATTCTCCTGAAGCTCAAAGTGCGTAGCTTTTCATTTTTTCATGAATTATGCGTGTCGTTTTTGCGGGCGGAGCAACGGGCGGCCATGTTTTTGTTGCAGTTGCTGTTGCACAAGAGATTCAACTTCAGTGCCCCCAAGCGGATATTTTATTTGTTGGCAGCCGTAGACAGCTAGGCAGTCGTGCTGTGACATCAGCCGGATTTGCTTCTTATAGTTTGTCTGTTTCAGGATTGGTTGGGAAATCTTTTTTTCAACGGGCGTTAGCTGTTGTACAGGCAGCAAAAGCCGTATGGGAGTCTGCAAGGCTGCTGCGTCGGTTTCGCGCAGATGTTGTACTGGGTGTAGGAGGATATGCATCCGGCCCTACCCTATTGGCAGCTTGGTTATTGGGTATTCCCACTGCCGTTTGTGAGCCCAATAGTGTTCCTGGATTGACAAACCGACTGCTGGGTTTTTTTTCGCGTCGAATTTATGGAGGTTTTGCTGAGACGGTACAAGGATTCTCCGCGCGTTGTGCGAAGCGTTTTGTCTTTACGGGTATTCCTGTTCGTGCTGCATTGCGCGACATTCATTGTCCCAAATCGACCCCGCATATGAAGACATTTCGAATACTGGTATTAGGGGGTAGCCAAGGGGCGTCTGCTCTTAATGAGTCAGTTCCAGGTGCGTTATATGCTCTGAAACAACAGGGGATTGATGTCAAGGTGCTGCATCAGAGTGGAGAGGGGCATGAGCATTTAGTACAGCAAGCATATCTGCGCCATCAACTGTTTGCTGAGGTTGTCCCTTTTATACAGAATATGGCCGATGCTTATGCACAAAGCGATCTCATTATTGCTCGCTGTGGCGCAGGAACATGTGCGGAGATTACACAGGTGGGTGCAGTAGCAGTTCTTGTTCCACTGCCTTGTGTTGCAGGAGATCATCAAAGACATAATGCATCTTGTTTAGCAAAACAGGGTGCCGCTTTGCTGCTGCCACAAAGTCAATTGTCTGCAGAGAATTTAGCCTGCGAACTCATGAAGCTTACTTGCTCCCATCAGCGACGCCAGCGCATGCAACAGACTGCTGCTTGCTTGGCACATCCTCAAGCTGCAGCCCATATCGCTCAGGATTTACTGTGTGTGGCAAAACAATACTCTAAACAAAAAGGTTTCATTCAAGCACCTAGAAACCTCCACCATAATGTTCCCACTGCCCCCCATGTCAACAGGTGAAAAATACTCAGTAAGAAGCCAACCCAGCACCAGCGTTGCAGTGGAACGAACCCTGCAGCAAACCAAATGGGGGCAGGTCCAAAACTGTAGTGGGTGAGGCAACCTGCCAAACTTGCTAGCCAAGCTAAAAACAGAGCCGCATAGAGGGGTGGAGTGCCTAAGTGGATAGCTGCGAGTAAAAAGGGAGGGTATAACGCTCCAACGTGGGCTGTGCTGCTTCCTATGACATAATGTGCGTAAAAAAATAGCAAACACAGCACCCCAAATCCTGTTGTGGGTGAAAGGGGCTGCACAATTGTAGAAACTCCTTGTGCAAACCATGCAGCTACTCCGTTATGACTCAGGTTACTTGCAAAAGAGAGAAAGGCTCCAAACCATATAAAAGTTCCCCAAGCGCTTGCCAAACCAGTGATGTCACTCCAAGAAAGTACGCGTAGAAGCAATAAAAGCACAACACCCATTAAGGAGGCTTGTGTTGCGGTGATGTGAAACCAGGGTCCCATTGTCCATAAAGACAGTAGAAACAGCAGCGCAACCACAACCAGTTTTTCTTGAAAGGTCATAGCTCCCATCTGCTTTAATTTTTCGTGAGCCATCGTTCGGGCATGATTTGTGCTGTGGTTTGCAGGTTGTGTCAAAATAAACAGCAGCAGCGGCATGAGCAGCAAACTGATCACACCAGGAACACAAGCAGTCAACGCCCAGGTTGACCACGTGATATGAACTCCTACTTCCTTTGCAAGTTGTGCTGCAAATGGATTGGATGCCATGGCTGTGAGAAATAGCGTGCTAGAAATCACAGTGGCATGAAATCCCACCAGCATGAGGTAAGCTCCTAAGCCGTTTTGGCTGTTTTCTTGTGGTTTTAAACCAAGTGCGCCTGCCAAGGAGCGGACAATTGGGAACACCACCCCCCCTGAGCGTGCTGTTGCACTGGGAACAGCAGGAGCCAAGATGGTATCGGTCAAGGTGATGCTGTAAGCCAATCCCAATGGACTTTTTCCCAGCAAGCAAATGAGATAGCAGGCTAGGCGTTTTCCTAAACCTGTTTTGACAACAGCATGTGAAATGAAAAAGGCTGACAGCACAAGCCAAACCACGGATTTGTGATACCCGATAAACGCTTCTTCAAATGAAACCACCCGCAAGCTAACGGCTGCCGTTAACCCAAACAAAGCACAGGCACCAATGGGGAAAGTGTCTAGCACGACGAGAAGAATCGTACCCATGAAAATGGTTAGTAAGCGCCAAGAAGCGGGTTCTAAACCAGACGGAACCACGAGCCATCCAACGCAAGCAACTGCAATTGCCAAGGCCATGCAGAAAAGGCGAGAGCGAAACATCATGAAAACTACTAGAATTTAGTCAGTGCTGTTTTCTACTTGCGCAGCTTACTGCAACATAAATCCATTGTGGGTCGTGTAAAAGCATGTTCCAATCCATTGCATAGTTTGCCGGCGCCATAAAAAATGTGAATTTTGCCGCAACCATGTCTATGACAATGGCACACTGTTTTTCAAACGTAAAGATGCATCACTTTTCCCAACACGTTTTTTAGGTTGGTTTACAGCTATGCTTAGCATATGGTGGGGTATAGGAAAGAATCGTCATGTTGTGCAAGGGGTTAGCCATTGTTTTAAGTGCTCCTAGTGGTGCCGGAAAAACCACGTTGGCAAAGCGTCTTGTTTCTGTTATGTCACCGCGCCTCTGTTTGAGCGTGAGTTACACAACACGTCCCAAGCGCAGTAATGAGCAACATGCAGTGGATTATCATTTTATTAGCCGCCAGCAATTTGAAGGGATGGTGCGAAAAAATGATTTTTTAGAGTGGGCTCATGTGCATGGTCACTTGTATGGATCCAGTTTGGATTGGACGCGCGACATGCTGCATAAAGGTCGCGATGTGCTATTTGTTTTAGATGTTCAAGGGGGAGAACAGCTAAGAAAACGTTTGCCCAACTGTGTGCTTGTTTTTATTGTGCCACCTTCTTTACAGCACCTCGAGCAGCGCTTGCGACAACGCAAAACCGAAAGCGCAAGTTGTATTGAACAACGCATGCAAACGGCACAACGAGAGATCTCTTTTGGGCTGCAACACTATGATTATGTGGTTGTCAATGATCAACTTGAAACTGCACAAGAGGATCTGCAAGCCATTGTTCGTGTGCATCGCTTATTGCAGGTGGATCGTCAAGATCTGCAACGGCGGTTTTTATCGGGGTTGCCTATAGAGTTGTCTAAATAGTGGGTATGGGTTTGTCTCGCCAAAAACGCAGGTAGTTTTCATGTGTCGACAACAGACGGCTGCTGTGCAATCGATCCACAAACAAAATGCCTTGAAGATGGTCAATTTCATGCTGCAAGGCTGTCGCCAAAAAGTCTTCAAACACTGTTTGGCAAGAAGTTCCATCTTTTTGTAAATAATCGATACGAATTTTCCGAGGACGGTATACAACCCCTCTCAGGCCTGGTATAGAGAGGCAACC